>CAMEKZ010000060.1 GCA_945921635.1 uncultured Clostridia bacterium | reverse complement strand
TATGGTGGAAACTATAGGGCTCGAACCTATGACCCTCTGCTTGTAAGGCAGATGCTCTCCCAGCTGAGCTAAGCTTCCGTGGTCTCCGTTTTGCCAAATTTCTTACGCTTCAAGCGACTTTTATATTATACACTTTTGAAACTCATTTGTCAAGTGTTTTTTTGCATTTTAATAAAAAAATTTATCGGGCTAGAAAATTCGCAGAACTGAGCCTATTCCCACGTTTTCCACACCTCGGGACAATAGCCGACTGTTGCCTGCTTTCCGTTGCGTACTATAGGCGTTATAAGCAGCTTTGGGTTTTCAAGCAGCTTTTCGATTTTGTCCTCCTCATAGGCGAGATATTTCAGCGTACTCTCCGAATATGCCTTGGAGTCTGTATCTATCAGCTTTTCATACCCGCCGATAGCCGAGCTTACCGAGTTGAACTCGCCCTTGCTCATGCCCTTGCTTAAAATATCTATCGACTGAAATTTTATGCTGCGCTCCTTGAAAAAGCGCTCCGCCTTTTTGGTATCAAAGCATTTTGACTTACCGAAAATCTGTATATTCATTATATGCAAATTCCTCCGAAACGATACTCAGTGCCGCCACAGCCAGCTTATTTCAAACTTGCCGCGCTCCTCCTCGACCGACATCATCTTCATGGATACCGCGACGGTAATAAATATCATGCCAACGCCTATAGCTTTATTTGGCTCAAAGATAAACGCGAAAACAGTAGCCAATATGTAGGACAGGATTGTTCGGTAGCAATGCGGCGAAATCCTGATGATAAGCGTGAAGAACAGGAAGAAAAACGCAAGCGCAACAGCCACCGACCAGTCGGGGAAAAATCCCATAAGACTGCCGAAGGTGACCGCTATCGCCTTTCCACCCTTAAATCTTGAGAAAATAGGGAGAATATGTCCGATTACCGGAGATACCATTACAATAGGCAAAAACAGCATCGAAGGATTATCCGTCCTCAGATACAGAAAAACAGGAAAAAAGCCCTTTGCCATGTCAAAAAGCAAGGTGAACGCGCCGCAGAAAAAACCGCCGTAGCGGTACGCATTAGCCGTGCCGTAGTTTTTATCCGGACTTTTTGAGATAATATCTTTATGGAAAATTTTAGCAGCTATTTCAGCGAATAGTATACTGCCCAGCAGATAACCCGATAATGTAAAAAATAATGCTGTCAGCATATTATTCTCTCCTTTCGCTGAAATTAGTATTTTCCCTTCAAATCAGACTATGGTAAGTGCCTTTGTTGTGTTGGTGAGATTTACACAGCCGTCCGATGTGATAACTACCATATCTTCTATTCTTACGCCGTATTGTCCCGATATATACGCGCCCGGCTCGATTGTTAAAATCATGCCCTCTCTGAGGGTAAATTTTGAAGTAGGCGCCGCTATCGGAGATTCGTGTATTTCAAGTCCGACGCCGTGACCGAGACTGTGGCCGAAATACTGACCATAGCCCCACGCGTCGAGCGTGCTCCTTGCCACGCTGTCAAGCAGCTTTCCGCCGATACCCGCCTTTACCGCCTTTAGTGCGTCGAGATTTGCCGAATGTACGGCAGAATACATTTCCTTCATTTTATCGGTAGCATGACCTATCACTATAGTCCTGGTCATGTCAGAGTGATAGCCGTCATAGGTAGCGCCGAAATCAAGGGTAAGAAAATCACCGTCCTCCAGCTTTTTATCTGTGGGCACTGCATGAGGTGACGCCGAGTTTATGCCCGATGCGGCGATTGTATCAAACGAAACTCCGTCTGAGCCGTACTCCGCCATGTAGTAGTCGAGCAAAGCCGCGACGTGCTTTTCAGTCTGCCCGACCTTTATATCGCGGAGCAGCCTGTTATAGGCGTTCTCGGCTATGCGCTGTGCTTTTACTATTTTTTCTATTTCGTCCTTTGACTTGATAATACGCATTTTTGCGATTTCATCGGACAAGGCGCTGGTGGAATCAAACTCGATAAATGCGTAGTTTTCCTTATACTTTGCAAGCTCGGACACGGTCATTGAGTCACTTTCTACCGAAAGTGCGGAAATTCCGTGCTTTACAAGCAGCTCCATGAGCTGTTTTCTCATATTTTCGAGCAGGACGACCTCGCAGTCGGTAACCGTCTGCTTTGCCTTGTCATAATAGCGGAAATCTATCAGCAGATAGCTTTTTTCCTTGGTGATTAGTATAATTCCCGCCGATGATTTAAACCCGCTTAAATATCTGCGGCTGATGTCCGAAGTAATCAGCGCGCCGTGCCTGCTGTCTGCAAGCTTTGCGGCAAGCTCTGCAATCCTCCCCATATTTCCCTCCGATACGACAATCTTACTATGGTTTTATAAATTAAATATTAAGCCAGAATTTCCAGTAAATATCCCAGTGCCATGAAATAGCTCTGCTCGCCGAAGCCCGCTATCGTACCCTTGCACACGGGAGAAATAACCGACGTGTGGCGGAACTCCTCTCTCGCGTGGACATTAGACAGATGTACCTCTATAACGGGGATTTTTATCGCCGCGATAGCGTCGCGGATTGCGTAGCTGTAGTGGGTAAAAGCGCCCGCGTTTAAAATAACGCTGTCGTATTTTCTTCTCGCGTCGTGCAACGCATCAATCAGCGCACCCTCGTGATTTGACTGGAAAAAGTCAAGCTCTGCGCCGTGCTTTTCGCCGAAGGCTTTAAGCCTGCCGTTTATCGCGTCGAGCGTGTTGTCACCGTATATACCCGGCTCGCGCTCGCCGAGAAGATTAAGATTTGGTCCGTTCATTACAAGTATTTTCATTGGTTTTCCCTTTCACTGGTCGAAATCAGCCGATAAATCCATCGTATGCGGCTTTCATGAGTGACGCATCCTCTGCCTGTGTTCCCGCCGACTCGCATATCACGGTGCAGTTGAGCTTTCTCTTTGCGAAAAGCTCCATAAGCGGCTCGTACTGCGGGCCGTACAGCGTATCGTCAAAGGTGAGGTGCCTTTTCTCACCGCCCGATGTGTACTCAATCTTAGAAAAATGAACGTGCATATCAGAAAGGCGGTCAAAGCCGAGCTTGTCTTCTATAGTGTCCAGTATAGCGTCATAGTCCTGCTGTGTTTTTATACCGCCGAGCGTGCGCGCATTCAGATGTCCGAAGTCGATGCACGGAAGCATACCTTCGTCAAGCGTACACAGTTCAAGCACCTCGTCAAGCGTGCCGAGCTGATTTATTTTTCCCATTGTTTCGGGGCAAAGCGCCGCCTTTATCCCCTCCGACTTCATCTGCTGAAGTGCTGCTGTCAGCGTCTGCTTTGCATAGCCGAGAGCTGTCTCGCGGCTGATTTTTGCACACGAGCCGGAATGTACGACTACCTTTGTCGCGCCGACCTTATCAGCCGCGCGCATTGCTTCCATTATATAATCCACGCTCCTTGTGCGAGTCTCCTCGCTCTCACTTGAAAGCGAGATGAAATAGGGCGCATGAAGCGTGATTGTCAGATTGTTCTCCTGTGCTATTTTCGGGAGTCTGTCGTATGTCGCCTGCGAGATACGCACGCCGCGTCCGCACTCGATTTCGTAGCATTGCAGCTTTAAACCGCCGAGGTACTGCGGCAAATCATCGGGGAACTTACGCTTTGCGAAGCTATCGGAGTTTCCTCCCGGTCCGAATAAAACGGGCATAAACGCCCTCCTCTCTATTTACGTTCAAGCTTTGAATAGTCGCGGTGGAAGAATAAGCCCTCCGCCTTTCTTTTAAGCCTGAAGGTCCATGTGTTTTCAAGGTGAAACGGCTCGACAAGCACCGATATTGCGCCCTTAAGATTTCCTGCTATTACATCGGTGAAAATCTGGTCGCCGACCACCGCGGTGTTCTTTTTCGGAACTCCCATCATTTTTATTGCCTTTGAAATGCCGAAGGTAAGCGGCTTGCATCCGTTCGCACAGTACGACAGGCCTAATTTTTCGGCAAGCGGCTTTACGCGTTTGTTTGTGTTGTTTGATACCACGCGCATAGGTATTCCGAGCGAGCGCATATAATCCAGCCACTCGGGTACGCCGTTTTCGGCGGCGGGATTTCCGTGCATGGAAAGGGTGTTGTCCAGATCCAGCACAAGTGCCTTTATGTTGTATTTATCTAAAAACTCCTTGTTTATATCAAGGACGCTGTTTATCCATATCTGAGGTCTGAATAGCATATTTTTAACCGTTCACTCCCATCAAAAGCGGAGTGTCCTTGTATGTTATTTCCTGTTAAATAATCCAAAAGATTGAAAAAAGCGGACAAAAGTGCTACCTTTGTCCGCCTCTTATTCATCGTAAGTAACTAATTACTTAAACTTGCGTTTACGAGCAGCCTCGGATTTCTTTTTACGCTTTACCGAAGGTTTTTCGTAGTGCTCTCTTTTACGAACCTCTGCGAGTACGCCGTCTCTGGCGCAAGATCTCTTAAAACGCTTGAGAGCCGTATCTAAGGATTCATTTTTTCCTAAACGAACTTCTGCCATCTATATCCCTCCCTTTGCCTAACGGCATAGGTTATAACTCATACAAATTTTTATAAAGATGTATGCTAGTATTATACTACATTTTTTTCAATGTGTCAATAGCTTTTTCACAAATATTGAAAATTTTTGCCTGCATCGGGCTGTCATTCCAGAAACTCAGCGGGGTCTATCTCCTCGCCGTCCTGCCAGAGACGCTCCAAATCATAAAACTCGCGTGTCTCGGTATAGAAAACATGGAAAACGACATCTATATAGTCAAGCACAATCCAGTTTGAACTTTGTCTGCCCTCTACCTGCTTTGGCTCTACGCCATTTTGGGACAGCTTGAACTCAACCTCGTCTGCAAGCGCCTTTACCTGTGTTGTGCTGGTACCGCTTACTATTACAAAGTAGTTTGCAAGTATTGTCAGGTCTCTTACCTTAAGAATTTTTATATCGTATGCTTTTTTAGAATCGAGCGCCTTTACGCCCTCTTTTAATATTTCGATATCAGTCATGCTTTGATTTTTTCCTTTCTTCTTCTGTCTGTCTTGATTTATAAAGCGAAGCGTAAAAGTTATAGCCGTTTATGGTGCAGGGAGGTACAAGTCCGCACTTTCCGAGCGTCTCCTCTATCGAGTATTTTAACGCAAAGTACATCGCGTTGTCAAGGTCGTCAAATGCCAGCCTGCGGTATTTTTCGACATCCTTATAGCTTCTGTCATCGCTTGTCAGGTCACCGAGATATACGATTTTTTCGAGCAGCGACATATTATCCCTGCCCGCCGTATGATAGCGCACGGCATTCAGCAAATCCTCGTCCGCTATCTTCAGGTTTTTCGCAATATAATATGCGCCTGCGGGTGCGTGCCACAGTGCCGGCGTTTCAAGCTCCTCACGGCTGACATACATATTGCTGAGCACGGCAAGCGACTTCATTGCCTGCGGAGTTTCCTCCTTTTTTATATCATGCAGAAGTCCCGCAAGAAAAGCCTTTTCCTCGTCTGCGCCGTGCTTTTCGGCAAGCTCGCGGCATCTGTCTGCCACATTCATGCTGTGAGTAAAGCGCTTTTTTGAAAGCGTTGATTTCAGCATCTTTACATACTCATGGTATTTTTCCCTGTAATCACTCATATAAACCCTTGTCTTTTATATACTCCGCCACTTTTTCCGGAACAAGTCCGTCTATGCTCTCATGGTTCTTTATTTTTTCACGTATCTCGGTCGAGCTGACTTCTGTCACGTTAAGGTTCAGCACCTTTACCCTACCAAGCTCGGCGGCATACTCGCACATATCGCTGTACTCGCTGTTTTCTCTCGCCGCGGCTACTACCTTGCACTCGGACAGTAAAGCCTCGTATCTGTACCACTTTTCAAAGTAAAACAGCATATCCCCGCCTATTATCAGATAAAACACCGCGTCGGACGGATATATTTTTTTAAGCTCTCTGACGGTGAGTATCGTATAGCTTGTACCGCCTAGCCTTTTTTCACTATCGCTTATCTCAAATTTGCCGCTATCTATCATATCCGAAAAAGCAAGTCTGCACATTTCCGCCCTGTCCTCGAAGCTAATCAGCTTTGTGTCCTTGTGCGGAGACTTGCAGGTGGGTATGATAAGCATCTTATCCAGCTTCAAGTCGGCAAACGCCTCTTTTATCATATTAACATGTCCGTTATGGATAGGGTTGAACGCGCCGCCGAAAATTCCTATTTTAATCATCCAGGCTTATTGTCCTTTTCTTTGGATTTTTGTTCTGTCTGTACAGCACTATCTTTGTACCGATAACTTGTACTACCATGCTGTCGGTTTTCTCCGCTATCTCATAGGACAGCTCCTTTGCGCTGTAGTCGCAGTTTTCAAGCACTCGGATTTTAATAAGCTCCCGCGCTTCAAGTGCGTCGGAAAGCTGCTTTATAAGCTCATCGCTTATACCGTTTTTTCCTATCTGAAAAATAGTGTCAAAGCCGCTTGCAATGCTTTTCAGCCTTGCGCGCTGTTTGCTCGTAATCGTCATAAAAATATTCCTTTCAATCTATCTGAAGAAAAAATACCATACCGCCGTTATCAAAGCCACCTGTAAAACTATTATAACCGGTATTCCTATCATAAAGCGCTTGTGCTTTGTCTTATGGTGAAAAAGGCGCATTGATATGTACATCGCTACCGAGCCGCCGAGTACTGATACCAAAAACAGCGTGCTCTCCCTTATCCGCCATCTGTCTTTTTTCGCCCTGCGCTTGTCTACGGCGGGAAGTATAAAACCTACGACATTTACCACACCGATATAAACGAACAGCAGATATATAAGAAAATCTTTCATTATTCCTCTGTCAGTTCCTTTACCAGATTTCTGAGTGCTCTGCCGCGGTGGCTGATTTCGTTCTTTTCTTCATTACTCAGCATAGCCATGCTTGTATTGTCATTAAGCATGAATATCGGGTCATAGCCGAAGCCGTTTTCACCTACGGGCTCCTCTCCGATAAAGCCCTCGCACTCGCCCGTTACGCAGATTTCATAATCATCATCACGGATGAAGTATAACGCGCAGACAAACTTTGCACCTCTCAGCGGCTTATCAACGCCGTTCATCTCGTCAAGCACCTTGTTTATCCTGTCCGCGTCGGTCGCGTTTTCTCCTGCATACCTTGCGGAATATACACCCGGCGCACCGTTTAAAAACTCGATAGACAGTCCGCTGTCGTCTGCAAGCACGGGAGTTTTTGCTATATCATAGATAGCCTTTGCCTTGATGTGTGCATTTTCACTAAAGGTATCGCCGTCCTCCACAATATCGACGTCGATACCCGCCTCGCTCATGGATACAGGCTCATAGCCCAGCGGCGAGAGCATTTCTTTAAATTCCTTTATCTTACCCTTGTTGTTTGATGCGATAATAACCTTCATAGTTGCGGTTGTTCCTTTCTTAAAGGCATAATGCTTATTCGTCAAATAACACGTTTACATAGTCCTCGGGGATAAAATCCTGCAAATCGTCGATTTTCTCTCCGACCCCGACCAGCTTTACAGGTATGTTCAGTTCTTCCTTTATAGGTATTATTATACCACCTTTTGCCGTTCCGTCAAGCTTTGTAAGCACAATTCCGGTAATGTCGGCGGTTTCCTTGAACATTCTCGCCTGATTTACCGCGTTCTGACCCGTGGTTGCGTCAAGCACAAGCAGGGTTTCTACCGTGCTGTCGGGGAGATTGTTGTTTATGATACGGGCGATTTTTTTCAGCTCGTCCATAAGGTTTTTCTTGTTGTGGAGTCTGCCCGCGGTGTCACAGATTATTACATCAGCCCCCCGCGCCTTACCTGCCTGCAAGGCGTCATATACGACGGCGGCGGGGTCTGCGCCCTCGGCGTGCTTTATAATATCCACTCCCGCTCTTTTCGTCCACTCCTCAAGCTGCTCAATAGCCGCCGCGCGGAAGGTGTCCGCCGCCGCAACTATTACCTTTTTGCCGCTTGTTTTGAGATTATTTGCGAGCTTTCCTATCGTTGTGGTTTTTCCCGCGCCGTTTACACCAATAACCAAAATCACCGACGGCTTTGTGTCAAGCTTTAAAGAGTTGTCACCCGACAGAATATCGGCAATTATCTTTTTAAGCAGAGACTTTACCTCGGCGGGGTCTGTAGTACCCGTGCGCTTTACCTCGCGGCGAAGCTCCTCACAGATATTCGCGCTTGTCACCGCACCGATGTCGGACAGGATAAGCGTTTCTTCAAGCTCCTCAAAAAAGTCCTCGTCTATTTTGGTAAACGAATTTATTACGCTCTCTATCTTGCTTGCAAGCGCGTCCTTGGTGTTTTTCAGTCCGTTTTTCAGTTTTTCAAAAAATCCCATTAACAGCTCTCCTTATCTGTTTCGTTGCCGTTTATTATCTCTGTATTACGGCATTTTAATCAATTTCCATATCAAGGTCATCGACTATCTCCTGCCTTAGTAATCCCGATACGCCCTTTTCCTGCATATACACGCCGTACAGCACATCGCAAAGCTCAATAGTGCCGCGTCTGTGAGTAATAACCATCAGCTGAGTATTATGAGAAAAGCGCTTCAGATATGTAGCGTATTTCTGTACATTTATCTCGTCAAGCGCCGCATCGACCTCATCAAGCATACAAAACGGCGTCGGACGGTGCAGCAGTATCGCAAGATAGATAGTAAGCGCCACCATCGACTTTTCGCCGCCCGAGAGCAATGTAAGGCTCTTTACTACCTTTCCAGGCGGTGCGGCGTAAATCTCGACATCGGAATTAAGCACATCGTCCGGCTCGGACAGCTCAAGTCTTGCCTCGCCGCCGCCGAATATCTCGGAAAACAGCTCGCCGAAATGCTTATTTATACTGTTAAAGCTCTCAATAAACCGCTGTTTTATATCACTCGTCAGGTCGGCAATCAGCTTTTCAAGCTCGGTCTTAGAGCTTTCGACATCTTTCAGCTGTGCGGACAGCACGCCGTATCTCTCGTTCAGCTCGTCAAGCTCCTCTATCGAGCTGTAGTTTACGTTGCCGAGTGCCGCGATACTGCGCTTTACCTCGACTAGCTCGTTCTTTGCCGACAGTATATCCTCGGGGATAACCGCCTTTTCCTTTGCTTCGCTTCTGGTTATCTCATACTTATCCCAAAGTGATGTGATAATCTTTTCGGTCTGCGTCTCGGCGGAGCTTTTGCGCTCCTCCTGACGTGCAAGCTCGGCGCTGTATTTTTCTCTCGACTCGGTAAGCTCTCTTATGCTCTTGTGGATTTCTACAATGCGCTGTTCTACCGCGTTTGTGAGCGAAACGTTATCGGCTATCTCCTGCTCGCTCTTGCCCGCCTCGCTGCCGATTTTCTCGCTTGTTTCGATAAAGTCGGCGATTTTTTTACGCAAGTCTGCTATTTCCGCTTCTTTTTCAGCAATCAGGGCTAGCTGCTCTTGTCCGCCGCTTTCTATCGAGCCTATCGCGTCATCTACGCCCTCTATGCGTATTTTTACGTTCTCTATATCCTTTTCGGCATTTAATACGGAAATGTTAAGCTCGCTGATTTTATCAGCTATCTCTTTTCTTCCCGTGTCTGCCTTGTCTAGGTTTGTCTTATGCTCGTTTAAAATCTTCTCGTTTTCTTCGGTCTGCGCGGTTATCTCGTCAAGCTTCGTTTTAAGCTCGTTTGCCAGCTTTTCGCTGTCCGCGGCGCTAAGCTCCTGCTTGTCGAGCAAATCCTCGCTCAGCTCCTGCTGACTTCTGAGCTGTCCTATCAGCTTCTTTATACCGTCGCGCTCTGCTTCAAGTCTTGCGATTTTGGGCTCGCACGCGGATAATATTTCCGCAAAGCCGTCCATCTCGATAGACATTTTTGCAACCTCGGCGGAAAGCGGCTTTAAGGCATTAGTTTCTTCGCGGATTTTCTCCGACAGCTTTTCGGTCTGCTCGGCAAGCTTAACAAGCTCCTGCTTTCTCGATATTATGCCCGCGTCGTTCTTTACGCTTCCTCCGGTAAAAGAGCCGCCCGCGTTTATTATCTGACCGTCCAGCGTCACTATACGAAAGCGATAACCGTATTTTTTGGCGATATAAGACGCGGTGTCTATATCCTCAACTACCGCGGTCTTGCCGAGTATTGATTTTACAATTCCATCATATTCTTGGTCGAAGGTAACAAGCTCGCTCGCCATGCCCTCAAAGCCGTCCTCGTCGGGAAGTCCGTCTACAAAGAGCTGTTTTCCCTTTACTGAAGTCAGCGGGAGGAATGTGGCACGTCCTAAATTTCCGTCCTTTAAGTAGCGCATACAGCGCTTTGCAGACTCCTCGTTTTTAACTACTATATTCTGCATGACACCGCCTAGAGCTATCTCGACAGCGACCGTGTACCGCTTGTCAACCGTTATTATATCGGCTACCGTGCCGCACACGCCGCTAAGTCTGCCCTGCTTATATGCGCCCATGACCGACTTTACGCTTGATGCAAAGCCCGCCATGTTTTTATCTATTCCGTCAAGCACCTCATAGCGCGAGCGCTTGCTCTCATAGTCCTTGCGGAGCGATTCTAATGCCTGCTCGGCGGTTTTCAGCTTTTCGGACTTTGACTGAAAAAGCCTTTTTGAGCCGTTAAGCTTGTTTTCCGCCTCAGACTTTTCATCGTTTGCCGCTTCAAGCTCGTCTTCGGTAGCTCTGAGCTTCTGCTTTTGCTCGGATATTGCGGCTTTTCCGTCCTCTATCGTCTGCAAAAGCTCCGCCTTGCGCTTTTCTAAGTCCTCTGCGGTAGACGTCAGCTGTTCGAGCTTTAGCTGTGTCTGCGTCCTTTCGAGATACAGTCTGCCCTGCTTTTCGTCAAGCGCGCGGTATTCTTCGCTCAGCGCTTCGTTTTCCGAGCTTAACGCTACCAGATTTTTCTGCAATTCTTCGCTTTGTGCCTTGCTTTTTTCTATCTCTGCCTTTTTATTCTCAATTTCGCAAAGCAGAGCCTTTTTGTCCTCTTCTCGCTTTGCTCTGCCGTTTTTCCCGTCCTCTATCTGCTTTTTAAGCTGTGCTATCTGCTCATCGGCGTGGCGTATATCATTTTCCGCTACGGCAATCTCCGACTTTATGTCCGAGATACGCTCTTTTGCGGCATCACCCTTTGCTTTTAGCTGTTCAAGCTCGGCACGAAGCTGTAGCTTTCTGGTGTTGCCGTCCTCTTCTTCTTTTTCAAGCTTTAATATATCGCGGTCGAGGTTCTCGCACTCGGCTCGGCTCAGCAGGATTTTGTCCTCGGTTTCGCCGAGCGACTTTTCAAGCGAAGCGAGCTCGTGTACGCTTACCGCTATGTCCAGCTCTTCCTCGCGCTCTAAAAGCAGCTTTGCCTTTTTCGCCTTTGCTGCCTGCTTTTCAAGCACGGGCAGGCGCTCTTCAAGCTCGGTTGCTATATCCCTTATCCGCAGTAGATTTTCCTCGGTACGCTTTAATTTATTTTCCGCGTCCTTTTTCTGCGCTAAAAACTTGGATACGCCCGCCGCCTCTTCAAATACCTCGCGGCGCTTTCCCGCACCCGATTCGACAATCTCGGACACCTTGCCCTGACCGATTACCGAATAGCCGTCGCGGCCTAGACCCGTACCCATAAAAAGCTCGTTTATGTTTTTGAGTAGGGTTTTTGCTCCGTTAATTTTATACTCGCTCTCACCGCTTCTGTACAGCTTACGCGAAATAACGACCTCGTCGCTGTCTATTCTCAGCGCCCTGTCGGAGTTGTCGATGGTAAGCGTTACCTTTGCAAAGCCCATCGGCTTTCTGCGCACCGTGCCGTGAAAGATAACGTCCTCCATCTTGTCGCCGCGCAGGCTTTTAGCGCCCTGCTCTCCCATTACCCAGCGCAGCGCGTCGCTTATATTACTCTTTCCGTTGCCGTTGCTTCCGACTACGGCGGTCATCTTTGTATCAAAATTAAGTATGGTCTTATCGGGAAAGGATTTAAACCCGTATATTTCCATAGATTTAAAAAACATTAGCCAATCCTCTCTGCACGCAAGAGCGTGCCGGCCTCTTCCTTTATTTTAAAGGTCACCCCTCGCTTTAAAAGCGCGTCGCGGTTACAGCCGCGGT
>CAMEKZ010000059.1 GCA_945921635.1 uncultured Clostridia bacterium | reverse complement strand
AGATGCAAGCAAGGTGTACGCAAAGCCGTAAGGCGGTCTTTGTGCGGTGTTGCCTAAACACGCTTAAAAAAGGATTTTACTGCTGAGTGTGTTTGGCAGTTTCCGGGCGCAGAGCCGGAGGTTTTACTGCGGCTTGGTTCTGTGAAAACAAAATTTGGAAGGGATAAAGGCACATGAAAACAATCAGTAAAAAAGTCACATTAAACACCGTAGGAACGGTTATCATTGCCCTGCTTATACTCGGCTTTTCCTCTATAACCGCGAGCTATTTATCAACGCTTAACCTTGTACAGAAGAGTCTGAGCGAGACGGCGGTAATTGCGGCGGAGCGTGTCGAGTGGGAGCTTACGGCGCTGAAGAACACGGTTGAGGAGGTCGGCTGCAATCTGAGACTTGCAGACCCTACTGTGTCAGACGATGAGAAGAACAGTATTATTGAAAAGTGCGCCGCAAACTACGGCTTTCTGCGCGGTAGTGTGATAAATACCGACGGCAAAGCAACTAACGGAAACGATTATTCCGACCGCGAATACTTCAAGGCGGCGCTTGAGGGAAAGACAACAGTCACCGAGCCTATGGTGGCAAGGACTACGGGAAAGATTTCGATTATTGTTGCCGCTCCGCTGTGGCAGGACGGAGTGATGAACTCGACAGTTGTCGGCTGTGTATTCTTTGTTCCCAATGAGCAGGTACTTAACGACATAATGCGCACGCTTAAAATCAGCGAAAACGGCGCGGCGTACATGATAGACAAGAACGGCACAACCATCGCGGATATTGACGAGTCCAATGTAGAGAACAACATAAACGTACAGGCTATGGCGGCGGATAATCCGAAGGTTACCGCGCTCGCAGAGGTTCACGCAAAGATGACAAACGGTGAAAACGGCTTTGCGGACTGCACTTTCTACGGCACGCGCCGCTTTATCGGATATGCCTCGGTAGGAAATTCGGACGGCTGGTCGGTAGCGGTGTACTCACCCTCGATGGACTTTTTGCAGGATACGATGAACGGCATAATCATAATGGTTATCTGCCTTGTTATCGCGGTGCTGATAACCTCGACATGGGCGTATATCTTCGGCAAGAAGATAGGCAAGCCGATAAAGCTCTGCACCGAGCGTATAAATCAGCTTGCTGACGGTGACCTCACGAGCGAGGTGCCGCAGATAAAGTCTAAGGACGAGACGGGACAGCTTGCGCAGTCCACCACCTCGCTTGTGGCGAGATTTAACAGCATGATTGAGGATATAGGAAATATCCTGAGCAATATGGCGGACGGCAGCTTCAATGTTGAAAGCGCGGACGAGAGCGTCTACAAGGGCGATTTTGAAGTGCTGATACGCGCGGTAAAGATGATAGATGAGAAGCTGAGCGACACGCTCTCGCAGATAAGCATTGCGGGCGACCAGGTGTCGAGCGGCTCAGAGCAGGTATCGGCGGGCGCACAGGCGCTGGCGCAGGGCGCGACCGAGCAGGCGGCATCGGTAGAGGAGCTTGCCGGCTCGATACATAACATCTCTGACCATGTTGCCGAGACTACCGAGAACTGCGAACAGGGCAAGCGGCTGGTTGACGAGACCGCCGAGTACATCGACAAGGCGAACGAGGAGATGCAGAGGCTGTCCGACGCGATGAAGGATATAAGCGCGGCATCGGACGAGATAAGCAACATCATAAAGACGATTGAGGATATTGCGTTCCAGACCAACATCCTCGCGCTGAATGCCGCAGTCGAGGCGGCGAGGGTTGGCGAAGCCGGAAAGGGCTTTGCGGTAGTTGCAGACGAGGTACGCAACCTTGCGTCAAAATCGGCTGACGCGGCGCATGACACGACTGTGCTTATCGAGCGCGCAATAGCCGCAATAGAAAACGGTACTGCGATAACCGCGGATACTGCCGCCGCAGTAGCGGGAGTTGAGGAGCGCGCCGAGGGCGTAAGGGCAATCGTAGGCAAGATTACTGCCGCAAGCGAACATCAGACGGATATGATTAAGCAGGTAAATGTCGGCGTGGAGCAGATTTCCAGCGTTGTACAGACTAACTCCGCGACTGCGGAGGAAAGTGCGGCGGCGTCAGAGGAGCTGTCGGCGCAGGCTAGTATGCTTAAAAAGCTGGTTGAGCAGTTTAAGCTGAGAAACGAATAAGCGATTGGGTTTGACGGGTGCGGGGACGCACCCGTTGATTTTAAGGCAACACCGCACAAAGACCGCCTTACGGCTTTGCGTACACCTTGCTTGCATCTTTTCCGTCATATTGCACAGAAATTTCTTGACATACGCCAGTATGCCTGCGAAATTTCTATACAATCTGACGAAAAATCTGTCAGTGCAATCCGCACGCAATCTTTGTGCGGTATTGCCTTAAATTCGAGCAAAGCGTGATAAGCTCGCTTAATCACGCGGCGGCGATTGCAACCGCCGCCGGAGCTTTGCTCCTCAGGGTTTCAGCGGGGGGATTAAGACTCCCCACTGAAAGTCTGAATGGAACCCTCCGCCTTAGAGGCGGGGGACATTGGCGGCAAGGTTATATGCGGATAATGCGGGCGATTAAGCTTGTGGGAAAAGCCTTTTCGACAAGAAAAGAATAATGAATAATTATGGTATCGGCTTCGCCGATGGTTATGAAATTATGAATATAACGTATGATTTCAAAACTGTGCGCGAAGGGCACGCCAAATTTATTCAATATTCGATATTCAATATTCATTACGAAAAACCCTGTTTCAGGTTTTTTGTGCAGTTTGACAGCCGCAAAGCGGGCGGGTATTGACAATTTACGGTTAATATGATAGAATTATAGTGAAAATACACGGAAAATTTTGCAAAACATCGAGTTTTGCCAAAAAAATTTTATAAGGAGGCTATTATATGTTTTGCTATAAATGCGGTACACAGATACCCGATGACAGCGCTTTCTGCCCTAAATGCGGGGCTGGAATGAAAAAAGCGGGAGCGGATAATACGGCGGGGGCACAGCCGGTGCAGAATACACAGCCGGTTCAGACCGCTCAGGCACAGCCGGTTCAACAGGCTCAGCCGCAGCAGTACGCTCAGCCACAGCAGTACACTCAGCCACAGCAGTACACTCAGCCGCAGCAGTACGCTCAGTCTGCGCCGCAGTATGCACAGGCGGCTCCAAAGAAGAGCAAAAAGGGCGCGGCAATAGCGATAAGCATATCCTGCGCGGTTGTGGTTATAGCGGCGGTGATTGTTCTGATAATCCTGCTCGGAGGACACGGCGGCTCGGTGTTCGGCGGGGGCGACCGCGATGCTCTTCTCGGACTGTGGGTACCGCAGGGATACGACACGCTTTCAGCGGACGGCGGATATATTTTCGGCAAGGACGGAAAGCTGTCCGTCGAGGGAGATATTTCCAATTACACGATTTATGAGGACAAAAAGGTAATCGTGCTGGGCGATCAATCGGTGAGATACACACTGAGCGGCTCTTCGCTGACGCTTGAAATCGGCAAATCCGACGCGGACGGCTCGAACTTTGTGACCGGAAACAACACGATGAACCTTATAAGGGGCAGAGCAACAAGCTCGAACGGAGCTTGCGGAATCTGGAAATTTGAGTACAGCGGCGAGTATGTAATCACCAACATAGTGGCCGATACGGCGAATAATCAGGTAATCGTGAATGAGGAAGGCTCTACATTTTACTGTACCGATGATGGCTCGCGCCTTACGGTGAGCGAGGGTGAGTATGCGGGCTGTTACTGGCAATATTCGGTAAACGGGGACAGCATGACACTTCAGTCGTATGACATGAACAACAATCTTTTAAGTACGGGAAGCATAGTGAGAATATACTGATAATTACATTTGATTAGGGAGGCGTGCGATATGAGTGCAAATGAAAACACCTGCTTTTGCCGCAAATGCGGAAAGCAGATACCGGCGGAGAGTGCGTTCTGCCGCTTTTGCGGGGAAAAAACAGAAATATCCAATGGTACAGCGCAAGCCGTACAGCCTGTAGCCGAGCAGACTGCGAGTGCGCCGAGTGCGGCGGAGCAGACTGCGAGTGCGCCGAGTGCGGCGGTACAGACTGCGGGTACGGCTCAGCCTAATGCCGAAAAAATGACATTCTGTCAGAACTGCGGAAGAAAGTGCGGCGAGGACGAGGAGTTCTGCCTGTCCTGCGGAAGTCCGCTGTCAAAGGATAAATACAGTCCTACGGTGAAAAAGTCAGGGCTGTCGAGCGGCGCAAAGGCGGCTATTATAGCGTCTGCGTGCGGGTTCGGAGTTCTTATTATTCTGATAATCGTGATATGCGTAAGCTGTTCGGCATCGGATAACAACGGCGGATATACCGATTATAACGGCGGAAACAACGGCGGGTATAACGATTATAACAACGGCGGAAATAATTATCAGGGCGGCACTCACACCGAGTCTTGCTGGGCGTGCTACGGAACAGGAAAGTGCAACGGCTGTGACGGCACGGGACTTGTATGGGGCTGGAAGCAGAAGGTCACACACACGGCGTGTCAAGGTACGGGAATTTGCCCGTACTGCTCGGGTACGGGTCAGGTTACGGTGAATAATTAAATACCACTGTCTAAAGAATAATGAATAATTTTGGTGTCGGCTTCGCCGATGGTTCTGAAATTATGTTTTTTCAAAACTGTGCCAGTAGGGCACACCAAATTTGTTCAATATTAAGTATTCATTACGATAAACAAAGACCCGCGGAGTATTCCCCGCGGGTCTCAGTTTGTCGAAAAAGTCTATATTTTAATAATAGGTTAAGTTCTATAACCCCATCCCCAAACCCCTTCCCCTCTGGAAGGGGCTTATTATCGGGGGCTATCGCCCCTCGTCCCTATTGGGGGCTGACGCCCCTCAACCCCATTTTGTGATTGCAAAAAGGTTTATCTACAGTCTGAGACCCGCGGAGTATTCCCCGCGGGTCTTAGCTTGTAGAAAAAAGTATATATTTTTAAAAATAGAGCAAATTCTCTATCCCCAAACCCCTTCCCCTCGGGAAGGAGCTGTTTACCGGGGGCTATCGCCCCTCGTCCCTATTGGGGGCTGACGCCCCTCAACCCCATTTTGTGATTGCAAAAAGGTTTATCTACAGTCTGAGACCCGCGGAGTATTCCCCGCGGGTCTTAGTTTATATACAATTTTCAAAAATTACTTGATTACTCTTACCGAGATAACCGCGTCTACTGCCTTTATCTTGTCGGTGATTCCATCGGTGTTGCCCTTTACATCAAGCACGGTGTAAGCGTAGTCCTTCTTCGACTTGCTCTCCATGTTCTCAATGTTAAGGCCGTTTTCGGTTGCCGCTGTGGTAATCTTTGCGAGCAGACCCTCAACGTTCTTGTGGATTACACAGATTTTAGCGTCGCCCGACATACCCATTGAGAGGTTGGGAAGATTTACGCTGTTTGTGATGTTGCCGTTTTCGATGTAATCGATAAGCTCCTGAGCCGCCATAACAGCGCAGTTGTCCTCGCTCAAGGGGGTGGACGCGCCGAGGTGCGGGAGAGCTACAACTCCGTCAACACCGATAACTGTGTCGCTCGGGAAGTCAGTAACATAAGCTGCCATGCCGCCGTTTGCGAGAGCCTCAACAACGGCTTCTTCGTTTACAAGGCCGCCGCGCGCGAAGTTGAGGATACGAACGTTCTTCTTCATGGTCTTGATTGTTTCGGCATTTATCATATCCTTTGTATCGGGAGTAAGCGGAACGTGGATTGTGATGTAATCGCAGGTTTCAAAAATCTCCTTGTTGCTCTTTACATACTTAACCTTGGTGGATAAGTGGAGCGCGCCCTGTACAGACAGGAACGGGTCAGCGCCGATAACCTCCATGCCGAGGTCAGCCGCCGCGTTAGCTACCAGCGCACCGATAGCGCCAAGACCGATAACACCGAGCTTTTTGCCCTTTATCTCGGGGCCTACAAACTGGCTCTTGCCTTTTTCTACAAGCTTTCCTACCTCGTCGCCCTTGCCCTTTAAGGTCTTAGCCCAGTCGATAGCGGCGGGAACCTTACGGCTGCTGATAAGCAGACCGAGGATAACAAGCTCCTTTACTGCGTTTGCGTTTGCGCCGGGGGTGTTGAATACTACGATACCCTGTTCGCTGCACTTGTCAATCGGGATATTGTTTACGCCGGCTCCTGCGCGCGCGATTGCGAGCAGGTCATTGCCGAGCTCCATCTCGTGCATGGAAGCGGAGCGGACGAGTATAGCCTGCGGATTTTCCGCCTCGTCGCTTACCGCGTACTTGCTCTTGTCGAATAAATCTGTACCGCAAGCGGCGATTTTATTCAGCGTTTTAATATTATACATAATCATGTTCCTTTCATCGGCGTAATGAGCTGCGCCGTATGTAATATGGTTTTCTCCCCCTTTATGTCGGGGGAGAAAGAAAGTCACCTGTCAACGGGTGTAACTACCGGTTTTCCGTCCTTGTCGAGGAGAACGGTCAGTCCGCCGCCGTAGCCTTCGACGCGCCGGAGGTAATTAACCACCGTTTGCTTATCAACCAAAATCTGAGTAGCAGTCAATGTATCAGAATCCTGATAGACTACTTCAAATCGCTTTTCTTTAGCTATTTTCAGCCTCGAATTTCTTCATAAATTCAACGAGCTTTTCAACGCCCTCGATAGGCATAGCGTTGTAGATGGACGCTCTCATGCCGCCTACGGTTCTGTGACCCTTGAGGTTTTCAAAGCCGGCCTCTTTAGCCTCTTTTACAAACTTTGCGTCAAGCTCCTCGCTTCCGGTTACGAAAGGAACGTTCATCAGCGAGCGGTCTTTCTTTTCAACCGTACCCTTGAACAGCTTTGAGCTGTCGAGGAAGTCGTAAAGAATCTTTGCCTTTTTCTCGTTGTGAGCCTTCATAGCTTCAAGGCCGCCCATCTTCTTTATCCACTTGAATACCTTGCCGCAGATATAGATGCCGTAGCACGGAGGTGTATTGTAGAGAGAGTCTGCGTCAGCCTGAGTCTTCCACTTGAGCATGGTGGGAGTGCCGGGGAGAACGTCATCTCTGATGAGGTCTTCTCTGATGATTGCGATAACAACGCCCGCAGGGCCTACGTTCTTCTGTACGCCGCCGTAGATAACGCCGTACTTTGTTACGTCAACAGGCTCTGATAAGAAGCAGGAGGAAACGTCTGCAACGAGGTCCTTGCCCTTTGTGTTGGGCAGCTCCCAGAACTTTGTGCCGTAGATTGTGTTGTTCTCGCAGATATAAACGTAGTCTGCGTCCTCGGGGATATCGAGGTCAGAGCAGTCGGGGATATATGAGAAGGTCTTGTCAGCGGAAGAAGCAACAGCTACTGCGTCGCCGTAGATTTTAGCCTCCTGATAAGCCTTTTTAGCCCACTGGCCTGTGATTATGTAGGCTGCCTTTTTATTCTTCATAAGGTTCATAGGTACAGCCGCGAACTGCTGTGAAGCGCCGCCCTGTAAGAACAGAACCTTGTAGTTGTCGGGGATATTCATAAGGTCGCGGATATCCTTTTCCGCCTCTTTGATGATGTTGTCATACGCCTTTGAGCGGTGTGACATCTCCATTACCGACATACCTGTTCCCTTGTAGTCAAGCATTTCGTCTGCGGCCTCTTTGAGCACTTCCTCGGGGAGCACTGCGGGACCTGCACTAAAGTTGTAAACTCTCATTGCAAAAAGCCTCCATGTTTTATTACGGTTTTTCCGTTTTCCGGCGGTGTGCCGGTTGATAACTGATTTTGCGGCGCGGTTACGGCTATGCTGCGGCGTAACTGCACCCGTACTTAGATATTATACTATTATTTTTGGGTAATGTCAATGACTTTTGCGGGGGAGTTTGAGATTTTTCGGGAGAAATGTGGTCAACCCCACCCCCTAACCCCCGCCCCTTTCAAGGGGCGGGGGAAAAGAGCGGGGGCTAAAGCCCCTGCGACCCCGAATGAGGCGCTGACTATGCGGCATCCTTGCGCCCCTGCGACTGTGGAGAGGAAAATAAATTCCCGCCGTGGTTAGTTACGGCGGGAAGCGTTAATTCCGAGTTTTTCGATAAGTGCCGACTGAAGCACGGCGGAAAAGTTTATATGCTGTGCCTCTGCCGCCTCGTTGAGCCAGCCGGGGATAGTGCAGTTTTTTCGTACGGCTCTGTTGTCAAGCATACGTTTATACGCCTCAATATCGACATCGACGAGAGTTACGATTGAGTTATCTGCAGTCGGCTTTACGTTGGAAATATCGGACGCGGCGGGGAGTGGTTTGCCGTCCTCTTCCATATCCACAGCCATAATGCTTATGGCATCTCTTGCCATATCAATGGAATTTTCTATACTGCTGCCCTGTGTGGCAATATCCATATCGGGTACTTCTACAAAATAATCGTTTTCACCTGTTGGGGTGATGATAACGGGATAGATTTTTTTCATGACAATTGCTCCTTTGCGTATAGGCGGGGGTCATTTCAGACCGTGCTTTTTAATTATCGACTTTGCGAGAAGCTCGTTTATTTCACGGTGGCGGGGTATGGGCTCGGATTTTTCGCCGTTGGTGTATATGTCGTGGTCGTGTCCGTCTCTTTTAAAGTACCATCCATTTTTTCGAGTAACTTTATAAGGTCTTTTCTTTTCATTATTCCCTACCCCCTGTATATTATTATACGCATTTTATACGCATTTGTCAACCCCACCCCCTAACCCCCGCCCCTTTCAATGGGCGGGGAAAAGAGCGGGGGCTAAAGCCCCTGCGACCCCGACCCGGGCTTCGCCCTTTTTTCTCTTTCAGCGTTAATTATTACTCTATACGCATTTTATGCACATTCGTCAACCCCACCCCCTAACCCCCGCCCCTTTCAATGGGCGGGGGAAAAGAGCGGGGGCTAAAGCCCCTGCGACCCCGACCCGGGCTTCGCCCTTTTTTCTCTTTCAGCGTTAATTATTACTCTATACGCATTTTATGCACATTCGTCAACCCCACCCCCTAACCCCCGCCCCTTTCAATGGGCGGGGGAAAAGAGCGGGGGCTAAAGCCCCTGCGACCCCGAATGAGGCGCTAACTATGCGGCATCCTTGCCGTGTTACCCTGCGACACCTGATGAGGGGGCTCAAAAGCAAAGCTTTTGAAAATCAGCAGTAAAGCGGGTGATAAAGGCGTGCCCTGTAAGCCCGAATTGGATTTGCGCTATTGCGGCAACGGTTGGGTTGTTTCCATACGAGCATCGGCAGGGGTATGCCGTTGAAAATACGCTTACCTCAACTCTCCACCCTCACGTCATACTTCCTCAGCCAGTACTCGGTCTGCAGGATATACGCGAACACCTGCGGGGCGGTCATAAGCTGGCCGTACCAGTTGTTTTTGAACAGGCTGTAGTCCTCGCACAGCGCCGCGAGCTTTGAGCGCTCGAAAAGCTCGGTCACGCGGCAGTCCTTATCGGCGAGAATTTCTTTTGTGCGGCGGATTACCTCGGCGAGGTAGGTGGGGTTGTGGGTCTTTGGGTAGGGGGATTTTTTGCGCCACAGCACATCGTGCGGCAGTACGCCGTTCATCGCGCGGCGCACTATCCCCTTTTCCCTGCCGCCCGCCGCCTTTATATCCCACGGGATATTGTAGGCGTAGCGGGCTATGCGGTGGTCGCAGAACGGCACGCGGACCTCTAAGCCCCACGCCATGCTCATTCTGTCCTTGCGGTCGAGCAGGGTCTGCATGAACCAGTACATATTCAGCATGAACATCTCGCGCATACGGCGGTCTTTTCTGCCGTCGGTGTCGAGGTACTCGGTGCGCGCGACGGTTTCGCTGCAGCAGGCGCTTACATAGTCGAACGGGTTTATATCACCGAGCAGGTTTTCGCGCATAAGCTCCGCGCGGTCGGCGGTGGAGCGTGCCCACGGAAAGCCGGGCTGATAGAGTATATCCTCGTTGTGATACCAAGGATAGCCGCCGAAGATTTCGTCCGCACATTCTCCGCTTAGCGCAACCGTGAAGTCCTTCTTTATCTCACGGCAGAACAGATACAGCGAGCTGTCCACGTCCGCCATTCCGGGCAGGTCGCGCGCGCAGGCGGCGGGGGCGAGTGCGTCGGCGAGCGCGGGGGTGTCTATCTCTACGTTTATGTGATTTGAGCCGATAAACCGCGCCATCTCCTCTATCCACGGCGCGTCCATGTCGGGCTGAAAGCTGCTCGCCTTAAAGTTTTTCGCGTTGTCCTTGTAGTCGATTGAGTAGGTCGTGAGGGTCTTGCCGGACTTTTTGTACTCCTCGGCGGCAACCGCGCTTATTATACTGCTGTCAAGACCGCCGGACAGGAAGGTGCACAGCGGCACGTCGCTGACAAGCTGGCGCTTTATCGCGTCCTTGATGAGAAACGCAACGTGCTCCTCGGTTTCCTCGGGGGTTTCCTTATGCGGCATGGCGCGGAGCGTCCAGTAGCTGCGCTTTTTCAGTCCGTATCGGGTGAAAAATCCGCACTCTGCGGGTTTTAACTCCTTTATGCCCTTGAACACGCCGCTGCCCGGCTTTCGCGCGGGGCCTAGCAGTATGACCTGAGCTAAGCCGTCGCGGTCGAGCACGGCGGGGATTTTCGGGTGGGAAAGGAGCGCCTTTATCTCCGAGGCGAAGATTATGCCGCCGCTGTATTCGTAGTAGAACAGCGGCTTTACGCCCATTCTGTCTCGGGCGAGGAAGAGCTGTTTTTCGTTTTCGCTCCAGACGGCAAAGGCGTAGATGCCGTTGAGCTTGTCGAGGCACGCCTCGCCCCACGCGATATAGGAATAGAGCAAGACCTCGGTGTCAGAGCCTGTCGAAAAGGAAAAGCCCTCGGACAAGAGCTCGGCGCGTATCTCGGCGGTGTTGTACAGCTCGCCGTTGTAGACGATTATGTAGCTTTCACCGCCGTATTTTCGGGTCATAGGCTGCGCGCCGCCTGCGGGGTCGATGACCGAGAGCCGCCTGTGGGCGAGAGCGCACTCATGGTCTTTTGATGAGTAAAAGCCGCCCGCGTCGGGGCCGCGGGGTATCATGGTCTTTGCCATTTGGCGCAGGATTTCATCTGCGCTGTTTAATCCGGAATAGTCTATCCAGCCTGCAATTCCGCACATAGTGAGTCCTCCTTTTGGGTGTGGGTGGGGTGGTAGCTCCAAAATGCTATCGAAAGCGATGATGCAATCCCTCCGTCTTGCCGCCGGAGCGCAAGCATTATATCATTGTTTTCACTTTTTCTGACACTTTGTTTTTTATAAATGCTATAGCACAGGCGGCAATCCACCTCCCTTTAACAAGGGAGGCAAGGGGGTTGGTGCACGGCGGCACTTATAGTGCGAAAAGCAATGCGCGAGAACTTTTCATGAACCCCGCCAAAGCCGACGTGCACAACGCCCTCTGCACTACCACCGCCAACCCGCACCGGTCTTGCCTCCCTTGTTAAAGGGAGGTGGTACAAAGCTGAAAGCTTTGTACCGGAGGGATTGCAGTTCCGCATTTACTATCTTTTTAAAACCTATCCTTTCCCTCTCCCCCATTATATGCCCCTCCCCTTTTCCCCGTTAATTTTTCAAAAACCTATTGACAAATAAAAAATCCCATGCTATAATTCAACTGTACCACATCAAATAGTACAGTTAGAGCAAAGGCGGTGACAACTTGTTTTCAATACAGATACGCGGGGGTCTTCCTATCTCCGAGCAGCTTGAAAACCGCATAACAGAGCTGATTGTAAGCGGCGAGATGGAAGAAAATGAAAAGCTCCCCGCGGTGCGCGAGGTAGCGCGCGAGCTTGCGATAAACCCGAACACGGTGCAGAAAACCTATCAGAAGCTCGAATTTTTAGGACTTATATATTCGATACCCGGCAAGGGCAGCTATGTCGCCGAGCGGCAGGGCTTTATAGACGAGGTGAAGAAAAAGGCGGCGGCGGAGTTCAAGGCGGCGGCGGAGGAAGCCATGCGGCGGGGACTTAGCGGTGACGAGCTGAAAAGGATAATAGACGATACCGGCGGGGGAATGTAAAAAAACAGCCGGTGAAAATCGGTATAGCTGTATGCGTTCGCTTACTTATTTTGATATTTATGTAAATTGGTTGCATACGATCTTACACATTTTGCCATTTC
>CAMEKZ010000058.1 GCA_945921635.1 uncultured Clostridia bacterium | reverse complement strand
TCAATCTCAATTATTTGAAAAAACTGCGTTTTTGCGGTGCGTGGGTTTATCGACAAGCTGTAACGCCCTGCCATCCGGCAGGGCGTTCATAATTCTGTATTTTATGAAATATCTCAGTTCTTGCTCAGATACTCGTCAATGCTCTTAGCTGCCTGCTTACCTGCGCCCATAGCAAGGATAACCGTTGCCGCGCCTGTAACTGCGTCGCCGCCTGCATAAACGCCCTCGCGGGTAGTCTGCATGGTTTCTTCATTTACAACCAGACAGCCGCGCTTGTTGGTGTCAAGACCCGGAGTTGTGCTGCGTATAAGCGGGTTTGGAGAAGTACCGATAGCCATGATAACCGTATCAACAGGGAGCTCGAAGTTGCTACCCTCTTTTACTACAGGTCTGCGGCGTCCGCTCTCGTCCGGCTCGCCGAGCTCCATCTCTACACACTCCATAGCTCTTACTCTGCCGTTTTCGTCGGGGAGAATCTTTACGGGGTTGTTCAGGTTCTTGAAGATAATACCCTCTTCCATAGCGTGGTGGATTTCTTCCTTACGGGCGGGCATCTCCTCCATGCCTCTGCGGTATACTATGTATACGTCCTCTGCGCCAAGACGCTTTGCGCATCTTGCCGCGTCCATAGCAACGTTACCACCGCCTACAACAGCAACCGACTTGCTCTTGATAATAGGTGTGTCGTAGTCCTCAAGATAAGCCTTCATGAGGTTTGTTCTTGTGAGGTACTCGTTTGCGGAGTATACACCGACAAGATCCTCACCCTCGATTCCCATGAATGAGGGGAGACCTGCGCCCGAGCCTACAAAGCAAGCCTTGTAGCCCATCTCAAACAGCTCGTCGATTGAAAGCACACGGCCGATTACCATGTTTGTCTTTATCTCTACGCCCATAGCTTCAAGGTTTTCTACCTCTTTCTTAACGATAGCCTTAGGGAGTCTGAATTCGGGGATACCGTATACAAGCACGCCGCCCGCTGTGTGGAACGCCTCGAATACCGTTACTTCATAGCCCTTCTTAGCAAGGTCGCCCGCGCAGGTAAGACCCGCAGGGCCTGCACCTATGATTGCTACCTTCTTGCCGTTTGACTGGGGCTTTTCAACCTTTGCGGTGCTGTTTGCCATGTGATAGTCCGCACAGAAGCGCTCCAGTCTGCCGATAGATACGCTCTCACCCTTGATACCTCTTACGCACTTGCCCTCGCACTGGTTTTCCTGCGGGCAGACACGGCCGCATACTGCGGGCAGACCGTTTGTGCTGGTGATGATTTCGTAAGCCGCTTCAAACTCGCCTGCCGCTACCTTAGCGACAAACTCGGGGATGCGTACGTTTACGGGACATCCGTTTACACAGGGCTTGTTCTTACAGTTGAGGCAGCGCGAAGCCTCCTCTATAGCCATCTCGGGAGTATATCCTGTCGATACCTCCAGAAAGTTTTTATTTCTTACATTGGGGTCCTGTTCGGGCATCGGAACCTTGGTTAATGACATATTAGGCATTATATTTCCATCCTTTCGTTATTACCGATTACGCGTTTTTGTATAATCTGCAGTGCTCCTTGTCGCACGCTTCTTTTTCCTTATATGTGCCGTTGCGCTTCATAAGCTCGTCAAAATTTACCTTGTGACCGTCAAAGTCGGGGCCGTCTACACAGGCAAACTTGATTTCGCCGCCTACCGATACACGGCAGCCGCCGCACATACCGGTACCGTCAATCATAATAGGGTTTAACGAAACAAGAGTCTTTATGCCGTAGGGTCTTGTTGTTTCACATACAAACTTCATCATCGGAACAGGACCGATAGCAACAACAAGGTCGTACTTGTTGCCCGCATCGATAAGGCTCTGGAGCTTGGTGGTTACAAAGCCCTTTTCACCGTATGTACCGTCATCGGTAGTGATATACAGATTTGTGCTTGCCGCCTTGAACTCGTCCTCAAGGATAACGATGTCCTTGCTTCTGAAGCCTGCGATTACATCAACCTCAGCGCCGGAATTAAACAGCTGCTTTGCCGAAGGATATGCAATGGCACAGCCTACGCCGCCGCCTATAACACAGACCTTCTTTGCACCCTCAAAGTCGGTAGCCTTGCCGAGAGGCCCTACAAAGTCGAGCAGAGCGTCGCCCTCTTTCAGCTGGGAGAGCAGCATGGTTGTCTGTCCCACTATCTGGAATATAATAGTGATTGTTCCCTTTTCTCTGTCATAATCAGCGATGGTGAGCGGTATTCTTTCTCCGTGCTCATCAACTCTCAGGATAATAAACTGTCCCGCCAGAGCCTTTTTTGCAATAAAGGGGGCGTCAATTTCCATCAGCACTACATTTTCATTAAGCTGACGTCTTTTAAGGATTTTATACATTTTTCTGACCTTTCCTTTCGTAATACAAAAGCAATGCCGAAGCACCGCTCTGAAATTCATAATATAGTATAGCAGAAAACTGAGAATAAATCAAGCACTTTCGATATTTTTTTATTGAATATCGGTATTACTTTCAGTGATATTACCAAAAATCGGGCAAAAGTCAGCTGTGCTGTATGTATCTGTCCGGAAAAGAAAATTTTTTCAAAAAATTTTGAAAACAATGGACAAAACGACCCGCCCGATTGTATTATATATAGAAAGGGAAATTTGGGGGTATAAATTATGATATATAACTCAACCGCAATTTTCAAGGAAATATACGAGCGGAATGTCGATACCGTCTACCGCGTCTGCTATATGTATCTGAAAAATGCGACCGACGCCGAGGACGCCGTACATAACACGTTCCTAAAGCTGTTTGAAAGCGAAAAGGCGTTTGAAAGCGAGGAGCACGAAAAGGCGTGGCTGATACGGGTATGCTCCAACGTATGCAAAAATATGCTGTCGCACTGGAGCAGAAAGGCGGAGGACATATCGGCACTGGAAATAAAGAGCGAGGACAAAGCGGACGAAACACTGATTTCGCTTTGCTCCCTGCCCGAAAAGCTGAAGCTGCCGGTATATCTGTACTACTACGACGGCTATACGAGCGCAGAGATAGGAAAAATGCTCGGCATACCCGACTCAACGGTACGAAACCGACTGCAAAAGGCACGTCAGCTTTTAAAGGAAATTCTGGACGATGACACGGAAAGGAAGGACATCAATGATTAAAAAGAGCATGGATAAAATCAATCTGACAAAGCAGCAAAAGGACACGCTTTTCCTGCGAATATCCGAAAGCTGTGCCGCAAGCAGGAAAAAGCCGATGAAAAAAGCTATTCTGCAGTACGGCGCAATAGCCGCGTCGCTTCCTGTTTTAGTGGGCGGAGTTACGCTTGCTATGCTGTTTGCCGCACCGGGTACATTCGGCAGACCTATAGATGTTGCGCCGGTGAGCAGCGACCAAAGTTATCCGTCTGCAAGCGGCGATAGCGCAAACGATTCCGGGGATGATAACTGCTCGGCAGATATACCTGACATTCAGGTAGCCGAGCTGAAAAGTATAGACGAGCTTGATTTGCCCGAGGTTACCGAAACATATTTTAACGCCCAAAAGGAATATGCAAGGATAGCGCAGACCGAATGTGACGGATATACCTTTATACTTTCCGGAAATGTAGCAATAAGAAACAAGGATTATTATACCGTAAGCGACGCTAAGGTATTTCTGATGAAGGACGGAGAAGTGATAGGCAGTCCGGCTGAAGCACCGAGCGACGGAAGTAAATTTATGTATTTAAGCAGAAATAACCCGTCCGGCACTATCAAAGCCTTTTCAATGAGCGAGCTCGGAAACGACAAGTCTCCCGTACTCGCCGCCGCGTTAAGTCCCGACGGCTCTAATTACTACTGCAGCTTTTACGCCGTGTCGGACGGAGCGCTTCGCAGGCTTGATACAGGGCATACCAACATTATGTATTATGCGTATCCGTCAAAGCTTGAAGCAAACGGTCATAATACTGTCATTGACATTGAAATGCGCACCGAATATACGATAGACTTTGAAAATATGGCGGTGAAAGACCTGTCCGTGTTTGAGGCAGAGCAAAGCGCCGAATATGTACGCTTTGCCTATGCCGTAGACGTGGATATATCCGAGGTAAAATTCTCCGCCAACAGCGTATATAAGTCGCTTGAAAACAAGGCGATGTGCCTTTCGGAAAAAGGCGGCAAACCCGCCGCAGTAACAGTCGGCGACAAAACGGCAGACGGAAAAGCCGCCGTTGCCGAAGCATATTGCCGGTTTGACGGAACGCTGGAAACCGACAGTGAGGGACGCAAGTACTTTGATGTACCCGATGCGGTTACCAAGCCGTTTGAGAACGTTATATCCGTAGAGGGAAAAATTTCTCTTGACGGAATATACTTTGTTTGCGAAGAAATGTACAACCTGCATGAGCCTGGCGAAATACTGTTCTTTCCTTATACTGACAGCCTTATGGATACGCTCGGATTTTTACCGATAAAATGCGAGGGCATTGACAGGGATATGCAGGTGACAGATATAAACGAGCTGTGGGAAATATGCTCTCACCCGATAAGAGTCGGTACTGTAGACGATAACAATGATATAAAGCTATCCGAAGATTCACGCTTTACAAATGCAACGGTTACTTTTTCAAGCCTTTGTTTTTTGGCTAATGAAAACGGAAGCGGTGATGGTTCTTCTTTCGGGAAAACACAAAGTAGCGACTGTTCACTAGTACAGGAAGAACCGAACGGCGTGTCATTTATGACATTTTCGGTCACATCTGATCATGATGTAAATTTATGTGAAGAAGAGTATCACACTATTATGAAGCAGACGTTCGGTAATGAATTAGTGCTCGACGACGAAATGACAACCATTATGACACAGCGGATAACGCAACACAACAAGTTGTCAAAAGAGCTGTGGACGGCCGCATACAACCCCACAGACCCGGACGGCGCAAGTTCAAAGGGCAAGACTGACGAGTGGTTCGAGTCGGCTCAGCCGCCGCAGAGCTTTACAACTATGCGCGAGCTCTACGAGCTGGATAACAGCATATACAGCGGTCTATGCTCCTATGAAAGCTTTGCCTACAGATTTGACTGCTTTAAGTTTGAAGAGGGCAAGTTTTACATGAAGGGTCACACCATCGGAAATACCGGTACTGTAAACTCTATAATTGATTATTCCGGTATTGATAAGCCCACCGTCTGCGACTATGCCGCCGCCGTATCAATTGACGGCGATATTCAGATGGCGTATATCACCAAAACCTCCGACGGCGGGAAAAAGTATTTTTTCTCGGTATATCTTATTGATGTAGATGATTCGGACGATTATAAAATTGTGCGGGAGTGCGACTGGGATAATGCTTTCGGCAGAGATATGGTGGCCGCCTCAGCTCCTAAGGGCAACCCCGTTGAGATAATGAAAGACACAGACGGCCCTGTCGCTGTGACGGACACCTCGTTCTGGAAGCCGCTCGGCAAAATTTCACTTGACTACGGAGAAACCTATATCACACAGCCGAATGTAGGTGAAAACGGCAAAATTGTTGTAGACTTTGACAAGCTGAATAGCTCCGATATAGTAACCGACAGCAAGATATATAATCAGATAAAGGCAACGCTTGAAAAAGAGTACGCGTACCGCTTTTTCTTCGACCCCATCCGCACATTTACAATGATGGCGGGCGCGGACGATTATTACAAGCTGAGTAAGGAAGATTTTAAGAAAAAGTATCTGATAAACGGACAGTACTATGAAGTATCCCCCAAAAATCTGTGCGAGGAGCTTGATTTCACAAATCTGAAGCAGGCATACGAAACAGGAAAGACGCTGTACGCCGATTTTTCGCAGAGCGACTTTGACGCCATGCGGTTATATATCAGCGAGCAGAACGGCAAGCTGTGCATAAGCGAGGATATGGCCTATACCATAGGCGGATTTTACGAGGATTATTCTTTCGGCACATCGGCTATGATAGCATATTATACCGACAGTACAAAGAAAAATATCGCTATGCTGTTCTGCGTACCGTACGATAACGGGTATAACAGCAAAGTCAAGGGAAACATTTATATTCCCGCAGTATATTACCGCACCTATTCGCTTGAGGACGGCGTATGGAAGCGCTCGGACGGCTGGCACGACAGCGGCATGATAACCTGCAATTATACCTCCTGCCGCGGCTTTGACTGGAATAAGCTCGCATAATAAAAGCGGTGGATATTGCAGCAGAAAGCAAGCAGACGTTTATTAAACAAATACTGCACTTTATACTCATATATGCGTGGTTCTGCTTCCGAAATAGTAAGATACAGGCGCCCATGTAAAAGGCGCCGCAGACCCCCAACTGAAAACCCATTACGATTTCGGAGCAGAACTACGCTTTCTTTTTGTCAATAATCAGGAATTATAGTTCTATAACAGCAGAAGATTTCTTCCTGAATGAATTTTCGCAACAGCAACTTTTTACCAAGATGTCTGAAATGCGATTTCGGAGGGCTGTATAATGAAGTCTAAAACAGCACAATCGGCTTTTATCTCTGTCTTATTGCTTTTATCCGCAACCGCCTGTGCAAATACCCAAGGCATAAACATCATCACAGACGGTGCAGAAAGCGAACTGCCGTCAGGCACGATAAAATCCGTTGTTATAAATTCCTCCGACCCGTATATGAATGTCGGCATGAAATTAAGCCTCACCGCCGAACCTGACGCAGCCGGAGAAAATAACAATGTGATAACATGGGAAAGCTCAGACACAGATACAGCCACCGTAAAAGACGGCGAGGTCACCGCGCTTTCCGCGGGAAAAGCCGTCATAACCGCGACTGCGCCTAACGGTGCAAAGGACGAATTTGAGATAACTGTCACCGATTTGCTCCGAGCGCCTCAGCTTTCAAACGAAAAGCCGCTTTACCCCGCCGGAATATATACCGAGGAGCAGGCAGAGCTTATTGACTCTGTACTGGAAAGCCGAATAAATACCGCAGGCTACGGCACCCGCGCGGGGGTAGTTGCGGCGGCGCGGTTTATCCCGCTTGAATTTGATTACAAGATACCCTATTTCTACGAAAACGGCAGGCTTGACGCAAACCCCGACCGACCCGTCTGCGACGGCGAGGGCAGGTTTTATCACAAGGGACTGTATCTGACCCACAGCAAATTTGAGGTGCTTGATAAAACAAAGATACGCTTCGGCCCTGCCACCTGGGGCGAATCGCTTACAAACCGCACGGACAAAGACGAATTTGTTGCCGGCGAAAAATACCCCAACGGCATGGACTGCTCCGGCTTTGTTTCGTGGTGCTTTTTAAACGGCGGCGTGCCGCTTGGTGATGTCGGCGCGGGAGATTATCCTGAGTACGACTGGGAATTATGCGATTACGGCGAGCGGGTATGGATAACAGAAGAGCTTATGAAAAGCGACAGGGTAAAGGTAGGCGATATGATAGGCTGTGACGGGCATATCGCGCTTATCGTGGGACTTGACGAGAGGAATATTTACATAGCCGAGGCGTATAAAAACGGGATAGTGATTGAGAAATACGAGAGGTACGAGGGGATTGCGGCCTGTGGAGATTATGTGTATGTGATGCTGATGGACGAGGTTTATGCAGAGCATGGCGGCGAGGGGAATATAACAGATATGTGGGTTGATTATTCGGAGAGCGGTGCAATTTCTGCCCAAGATGAACACTTTTCTAATCCACATATCAAATACGGGACTTAATCATTGCAGTACGGTGTACGGAAAGGCTCATGCTTTATCCGCTTTTTTTACAGTAACAGATTGACAAAGTGCTAAAACTGTACTATAATATACAATGAAATTAGGGCAGGTACATTGTATACGCCCTAAAAAACAAAAGCATGAGCTTTTCACGGGGAAATATGCTGATATGCTACCGTGATAGAGCGGCTCTTTTTCAGGAGGTTAATCATTATGGCATTATGTAAAAAATGCGGCGCAGAGGTTCCAGAGGGTGCAAACGTATGCCCCGCTTGTGGCGAGCCTGCTTCCGTTTCCGCACAGGCACAGAACATTGCACAGGATATCATGAACACGGCTGACATCACAGCAGAATGTGATCCCAGCGACATCGAGCAGAACAAGGTTATGGGCATACTTGCTTATATTTGGTTTTTGTTCCTTGTACCGCTGTTTGCGGCACCCAACTCAAAGTTTGCACGTTTCCACGCAAATCAGGGGCTTGTACTGTTCCTTGCTGATATTGCACTGGGTATCGTCTTCGGCATACTGATGTTTATTTTCGGACTTATCCCGATTGTAGGACTTATTATCAACTCGATTCTGGGTCTTGCACTTTCGGCTTTCTGCCTTGTATTTATGATACTTGGTATCGTGAACGCGGCTACAGGAAAAGCAAAGGAGCTTCCTCTTATCGGCAAGATTCATATTATCAAGTGATAGGATTTAATTACATAGCAAAAAGCTGTCCCGCAAAAGCAGGGCAGCTTTTCTGTTATTATTTATTCATTTTACTGATTTACCGCGAACATTTTTCTGCAGTACTTATTATCAAGTCCGTGATACAGGCACATTCCGAGCACTCCGCAGGAAATAATCTCTCCCGCACCCACAGTCAGCGCCGAGAACCAGAGCGCGTCGGGCACTCCGTAAGCGTAGGTAAGTACAAGCGGCACAACGATGGTGTTTGCGACTATCGGAGGGAGCGGAGACAGCCACTTGCTCTTATTCCTCAGCATATAAGTGAATACCGCACCAATAAGCGTAGCAAGGCTTCCGAAAATAACATCCCATATTACCGCGCCGTTTATCAGATTTGAGATAACACAGCCGATAAAAAGACCGGGGATAGCCGCGGGGGTAAACGCGGGCAGAATAGTAAGTGCCTCTGACAGACGCACCTGAATGACGCCGTTTGCCAGACCCAGCAGGTTCACAACGTAGGTCAGCACGACGTAAATTGCGGCGATAGCCGCGCCCTGTGTGATGTACAGGACCTTCTTGTTTCTCATGTTAAATTGTCCTTTCGTAGTTTTGATTTATTCCGATTTCTCGGAAAGGTGAGGATTTTGCGAACTCACGATTATGAATTAATGTCTGCTCATCAACTTCCGATAGGCTTTATAATAATAAAAAAGCCTATCGGAAGTTGATAAAGTGCAAGGATTTTTATAAACAATCAAAGAAAATCCTTGCACTTTAGTTCGTCCCTTGGGACGAAATGAGCTTGACATCAAGTAGTGTGTACGGCGCAAAAGCGCACAAAGTGCGATTTTGTGCCAACTCAAAGCCTGCTTTTCAAGCTTTGAATGAGTAACTGTCCTGCGGACAGTTACTCGGTACACACGAATTATAGCACGCTTTACATGAAAATGCAAGGGGTTTTGCCGCTTTTTATCGGATTTTATGCGATTTTCTTCTTGTATATTCTTACCATGAACAGTACCGAAATCAGCGCCGATACACCCTCCGCGATGATAAACGTTGTCCATAATATCCATGTGCCGACAGCACCGCCGGTTACAAGCAAGGCAAAGCCCCACGCAACGGGGAGCACAAATAAAAGCTGTCTGCATACCGATACGATAAGCGACGGCATACCGCTGTCCACCGCCTGGAAAATCCCCTGAAACGCGATATTTGCACCCGCAAAGACAAAGCTCAGCGATACTATACGCATAGCCTCAATGCAAAGGTCGAGCGTCTCTCCCGACAGCGAGAAAATACCCGCAAGCGGATATGCAAGGCACTCAATTATTATCATGCCCGCCGCCATAATCACAAGCGTAAAAATCATGCCGTACTTTATGCCGTCGGTTATGCGCTTTTTGCTGCCCATGCCGTGCGCGAACGAGATTACCGGAGTAATCGCATCTCTCATGCCGAAAGCCGCGAACAAAAAGAACTGCTGTATCTTGTAGTACAGTCCGTACGCCGTTACACAGCCGGTGCTTACGGTGTTGAGGATTATGTTCATACCGTAGGTCATTACCGACATAAGCGCCTGTGCAATTATAGCGGGAAGACCGATAGAATAAATCCTGCCGATGATTTTCGCCGAGGGCTTCAGATACTTAATGCCGTTCGTGACCTCTTTGTTCAGCTTTATATGGAATATAAGACCTACCGTCATAGATACAATCTGACCTATAACAGTAGCATACGCCGCGCCCTTTACGCCAAGCTGAGGACAGCCGAGCAGGCCGTAAATCATAATCGGGTCGAGGACTATATTCGTTATTGCTCCCGCCATCTGCGCGATTGTCGAAAACAGCGAGCGTCCCGTCGCCTGCAGCAGCTTTTCAAATACCGCGAAGAAAACTATGCCTATCGACATAGTGCAGCATATCGTAAGATAATCCGCCGCCATATCTATTATCTCGGCGCTGTCTGTCTGGGTGTGCAGGTAAAAATCCACGCCGAAAAAGCCGAACAGTACAAACACGGCGTAAATTACAATAGCGAGGAACTCAGCGTTTCCTGCGGTATAGTTTACCTTTTCGCTGTCGTTCTGCCCCAGCGACTTTGAGAGCAAAGCGCCCATGCCGACGCCCGTGCCTATGCTTATAGCAACCATAAGCATCTGTACAGGGAATGCGAGTGTTAGCGCGTTGAACGCCGCCTCGCCGTACCCCTCGATATTAGACACAAACGCACTGTCTACGATATTGTACACCGCCTGCAAAACCATTGAGAGTATCATGGGCAGACCGGTTGTTATCAACAGCTTGCCGACAGGCTGAGTGCCGAGCTTGCTCAGTTCTTTCTCTTGTTCCATATAAATCACCTTTCTTTACAAACAAAAATAAAAAAGCGTAAACCCGTTCCTGGATTTACGCTTTCGCTACTCGGTATATATTTATTTTAGCAATTTCGCGGCAAAATGTCAATACGGGCGGCACTTTTTCGTCGTGTTTGCTACGGCGGCAGTTGAATACAGGGCGTTTTTCGGCAAAACGCGCATGACATTATGCACAAATTTCCAAAGCGGAGTGCTTTGCCGCTTATAAGCCGGCACAGAAGAATTGCCGCAGGAACGGCTATAAAAATAAGCGGTATATCCTGCCTGCGATTTTGTGCAAAATCACCTTTGACGAAGCGGTGGATTTGCTGTATAATAAAGCATGAAAATTGAAGAATATTATGCACGACACACGTTGTACCATTCGGTATGTAAATCTGATTACGGGACTTATTTAATCACATTTACGCCGAATTGTCCGTGTGTCTTTTTTTCTGCAATTTTTAAAATAACTCAAGGAGACATTTATATGCCCAGAAATCAATTTCAAAGAACCATATTTGCACTTCTGACGGTGCTGGTCACCGTCCACGCCTATGTTTTCTACAGCCTGTATGTGGTAAACGGAGACACGCTCATGGCGATAAACGGAACAAACAGTGTCCTCGCCGCAATTGACGCTCAGGGCGGCGTGTATATGTTCGGCTGCTTTATGCCGATATGGGCGGTAGTGATAGTAGAATTCTGCTTTGCCTTCACTCTGGAGCTTGTTATGGGAAGTCCCTGCTCTTTCAGGCTTGCAAGCAAGGTGTTCGACCCGCGCAAGAACCACCCGATGCTGTTTGAGACGGCTATTATCTGCGCCACGGTAGGACTTATGTGCCCCGCGATGAGCTTTATCGCCGCATGGCTGTACTACCCCTACTACGCAGGCTTTAATCTGCTGACCCTACTTGCAAACTGGATAAAGCTTGTGTGCTTCAACTTCCCGTTTGCGTTTTTCTCACAGCTTTTCTTTATCCAGCCGCTGATAAGAACCGTGTTCAAGCTTTTATTCAGAAAGGATATTGCGCACCGCGAGGCTGAGCAGAAGAAAGCCGAGAGCGAGACTGATACCATCGAGGACGTAATAATCCGCGAGGAGCAAATCAAAGCCGCAAAATAATACATAATACCGCAAATACAGATTAAAAGCAAATCCCGCTTTTCGTCGCAGTCGAGTGCCTCGACACGCAACAGCGTGTTGAGGTTTTCTTTTTCAAACTTTGTTCTCGTGATGTTAAGTGCCTTATGAACACCTGTACCAAATTATACTACGGCTCGGCGGGGTTTGCTTTTGCTTAGGTTTCGGAAAATACTCCCACACCGAAAATTGAAAGCGAAATCGGCTGCATATATAAGCGCAAATAATTAATCTATAAAAAAAGTACCTCAACACGCTGTTGCGTGTCGAGGCACTCGACTGGCACGCCAAGAGGGATTCGAACCCCCGACCCTCTGGTTCGTAGCCAGATACTCTATCCAGCTGAGCTATTGGCGCACATCTTTGAAATTTACTAATATATTTTATCACACGACGACGGGTTTGTCAAGTACTTTTTAAAATTTTTGTTTCTATCAAATCGGGCATACTTTAAAAATCGCACAGCCGCAGCCTTGCCCTACTGTT
>CAMEKZ010000057.1 GCA_945921635.1 uncultured Clostridia bacterium | reverse complement strand
GTATTTAGTGCGGACTGCGGGGTCTTTTGTATTGTTTCTGTCTTTTATAAATATGCGTACAAGTAAATTTGTCATACTGCACAAGTCCTTTCCCAAACTATTTTCGATAGAATATACGCGAAAATTCTCCCGACAATCATCGGGAGAATTTATTAACAAACGTTTTTCAGTCCTTATCGCCCATCAGCATAACCATAACTGCCTTTTGTGCGTGCAGTCTGTTTTCTGCCTCGTCAAAGATTTCATTTGCGTGTTCTTCAAACACCTTAGTGGTGATTTCTTCTTCCCTGTGTGCGGGCAGGCAGTGCTGAACCATAGCGTCAGGCTTTGCGACAGCCATAACCGCATCGTTTATCTGATAGCCCTTGAATGCGATTTTCCTCTGCTCTACTTCGCTTTCCTGTCCCATAGACGCCCATACATCAGTAAACAGCACATCTGCGTCCTTTGCCGCTTCGACAGGGTCGTTTACTATCTTGAAGTTAGGATACTGCTTTGCAAAGGTGAGGGTTGACTCTGCGGGATAATATCCCTCGGGACAGGCAAGCGTAACGTCCATTCCGACTTTCAGGCAGCCTACGGTGAGCGAGTTTGCCATGTTGTTGCCGTCACCGATATAGCACATTTTCAGTCCTTCAAACTTGTTCTTGTACTCTCTGATTGTCATAAGGTCAGCAAGCACCTGGCAGGGGTGGGACAAATCGGTAAGACCGTTTATAATCGGGATATTGCCGTATTCAGCAAGGTTTTCTACCTCAGCCTGCTCATAAGTCCTTATCATAACGCCGTCAAGATACCGTGAAAGCACTCTAGCCGTGTCCTGTACCGGCTCGCCTCTGCCTATCTGCATTTCACTTGAGGAGAGGAACAGAGCGTTTCCGCCGAGCTGATACATACCCGTTTCAAACGATACCCTTGTTCTTGTAGACGCCTTCTGGAAAATCATGCCGCGCGTCTTGCCGCTGAGATATGTATGAGGTATACCGTGCTTCAGCTCATATTTTAACTGGTCGGCGAGATTTAATATCTCGATAATCTCCTCCGTGCTTAAATCCATCATCTTTAATAAATGCTTCATGACAAATTGTCCTTTCTTACTTTAATAGATCTGTTATTATCTCAATGCCCTTTTCGATTTCTTCGTACGAAATCGTAAGTGGCGGGAGCAGTCTTACCTTTGTCTTTGCGGTGAGCAGTAAAAGTCCCTTATCAAGCGCGGCTTTTACTACCTCTTTTGCGTCCTTTGTTTTTAGCTCAATGCCTATCATAAGTCCGATACCGCTTATTGATGCGACCTCGGGGATTTTACCAAGCTTTTCTCTGATATAGTCACCCTTTGCGGATACTTCTTTCAAAAACTCAGGGTCGCCGGCTTTTTTCAGCACCTCAAGCCCGCCTGCACAAGCAATAGGATTTCCGCCGAAGGTCGAGCCGTGAGTGCCCGGTGTCAGCACACCGGCACACTTTTTGCCGGACAGGCAAGCGCCCATCGGTATTCCGCCCGCTATTCCCTTTGCGAGGGTGATTATATCGGCTGTCTTGCCGAAATGCTCACCAGCGAGGAATTTACCCGTTCTGCCTACTCCGGTCTGTACCTCATCGGAGATAGTCAGCACGTCCTTTTCTGCACAAAGCCTGTAGATTTCATCTACAAACTCCTTGTCAAGCGTCATTACGCCGCCCTCGCCCTGTATGTACTCGAACATGACAGCACAGACGGTATCGTCCAGCTTTGCCCTTAAATCCTCGATGTTGTTTGCTTCGACATTTACAAAGCCATCTAAAAACGGGAAAAAGTAATTGTGGAATACGTCCTGACCGGTTGCGGACAGGGTAGCCATTGTTCTGCCGTGGAAAGAATTTACAAGGGTGATTATATTGTGTCTGCCCTTACCGTACTTGTCAAAGCTGTATTTTCTCGCGATTTTTATAGCGCACTCGTTTGCCTCCGCACCCGAGTTGCATAAAAACATATTCTCACAGCCGGTTATCTCGGACAGCTTTTGTGCAAAATCAGCCTGCACCTTTGTGTAATAATAATTTGAAGTGTGCTGGAGAGAGCGCACCTGATTACATACGGCGTCCGCCCATTCCTTATTACAGTAGCCTAGCGAGTTTACTCCGATACCGCTGCCGAAATCTATGTACTGCTTTCCTTGTTCGTCTGCGGCACATTCGCCATCGCCCTTTTCAAGCACGATATCAAACCTGCCGTATGAGCCCATTATATGCGAGTTGAACTGTTCAATTGTATTCATTATCAGCGTACCTTTCGTATTTATACTATCATCGTACCCGCGCCCTCGTTTGTGAGCAGCTCGATTAAGATTGAGTGCGGTATTCTTCCGTCTATTATGTTTGCTTTCTTTACGCCGCGTCGTACCGCCTCTACACAGCAGTCAATCTTCGGTATCATGCCTCCGGAAATTATGCCCTTCTTTTTAAGATACGGCACCTCGCTGACGCCTACCGTATAAATCAGCGTGCTGTCATCATCCTTATCCTCAAGCAGTCCCTTTATATCTGTGAGCAGGATAAGGCTCTCCGCCTTCATCTCGGCCGCTATGCGTGCCGCCGCCGTGTCGGCGTTTATGTTATAGACCGTGCCGTCCTTGCCTGCGGCAACGGTGGAGATTACGGGGATATATCCCTTGTCGAGAACATCGTTGATAATTTTCGGGTTTACCTTTGTTATCTCGCCAACAAGTCCAAGCTCGGGGTCGAGCTGCTCGGCCTCTATCATGTGGTCGTCAAGACCGCAGAGTCCGACCGCCTCGCCCTTGTGGCTGTACAGCAGATCTACTAAATCCTTGTTTACCTTTCCGCAAAGCACCATCTGCACTATGTCAATCGTTTCCTGATCGGTATAGCGCAGGCCGTTTACAAACTTGCTCTCCTTGCCGATTTTGTTCAGCATGGCGTTTATCTCGGGTCCGCCGCCGTGTACAAGTACTATTTTTATGCCGCAGAGCGATAAAAGAACTATATCTGACATTACCGCCTGCTTCAGCTTTTCGTTTGTCATGGCGTTTCCGCCGTATTTTACCACTACGACCTTATTTGCATACTGCTGTATATAAGGCAGAGCGTCGCTTAAAATGCCCGCTCTTGTTTCGTTATCAATACTCATTTTATAGTCCTTTCAAAATCAGCTTCTGTACTCTGCGTTGATTTTTACATAATCGTAGGTAAGGTCACAGCCCCATGCAACCGACTTGTCAAAGCCGTCGTGCATATCAATAAGAATAACGATTTCGTCCTCGGACAGCACCTTAAATGCCTCGTCCTCGGAAAAATCAACTCCCGCGCCGTTTTCACACACCTTAACCGTACCCTTTGAAGACGAGAGATTAACCTCGACCTTTGATATATCAAAGTCACCCTCTGCATAGCCTATAGCGCAGAGAATACGTCCCCAGTTTGCGTCAGCGGCGAAAATCGCAGCTTTAAGCAGACTGCTGTTGATTACTGACAGAGCTACGCTCTTTGCAACAGCCTCGCTCGGCGCATTCTTGACAACGCACTCCATAAGCTTTGTAGCGCCCTCGCCGTCGCGTGCGGTTTCTCTTGCCAAATTCATCATTACGGCATAAAGACCGTTGATAAATATCTCATAATCGCCGTCCTCGGCGGTTATCAGCTTATTTTCCGCAAGTCCGGACGCCATGATACAAACCATATCGTTTGTAGATGTATCACCGTCAACGCTCACCATGTTGTAGGTTATCTCGGTTGTGCGCTTAAGCGCCTTTTTGAGCAGGTCGGGGTCAATCACGACATCGGTTGTTATAAACGCGAGCATGGTAGCCATATTCGGGTTTATCATGCCGCTTCCTTTACTTATGCCGCCGATGTGACAGGTTTTTCCGTCTATCTCAAACTCAACCGCAAGCTCTTTTCTTCTTGTGTCGGTTGTCATAATAGCCTCGCAAGCAAGCGAGCTGCCGTCAACGCTTAAACTGTCGGTGAGCTTTTTGATATTTTCTTCAATCGGAGTGATAGAAAGCTTCTGTCCGATAACGCCCGTTGAGCCGACAATTACGTCCTTTTTGTCTATGCCGAGCTCCTTTGCGCAAAGCTCGCACATCTGCTCGGCGATTTCGATACCGTTTGAGTTGCAGGTGTTGGCGTTTCCGCTGTTGACTATTACAGCCTGTGCGTATCCGTCCTTGATATTTTCCTTGGTAACGGTAATCGGAGCGCCCTTTACCTTGTTCTGCGTGTACATTGCAGCAGCGGTACATCTCTTTTCACAGCTTATTACAGCTAAATCTCTTTTTGTACTGCCTTTTTTAATGCCAACATTTATTCCGCCGGCTTTAAAGCCCTTTGCGGCGCATACGCCGCCGTCTATCAGTTTATAGTTTTCAAATTCAATCATTGTAATTCCCCTTATACAAGTCCTGTTGTTTCGTCTATGCCCATCATTATGTTAAGGCACTGAACGGCTGCGCCGCTCGCACCCTTGCCGAGATTGTCAAGACGTGAGCAAAGGACAATTCTGTCATCGTTTCCGCAGACGAAAATCTGCATTTCGTTTTTACCCGAGAGCGTATTTGCCGCTAAAAAGCCGTTATCAAGCACGCCCTCGCCCATAACCGTCATTACCTTAACCAGCTTCTGACCGCTGTAATGCTCGGAAAGCACCTTATGAATATCCGCAAGCGTATATTTCTTATCGAGCAGGCGCGTGATAATCGGAACAGTCACAACCATGCCGCTGTAAAAGTCGCATATCAGCGGATTAAATACCGGTTTGTAGTCAAGTCCGCATATCTTCATCATCTCGGGCAGGTGCTTATGCTCCTGTGGGAGCGCGTACTGTCGCGGTGAGTAAAACTCATCGGGCTTTTCATCACTTTCATAAACCGCGATAGCCTTTTTGCCCGCTCCGCTGTAGCCTGATACCGCGTGTGCTACAACCGGATAATCAGTCTGCATAATTTTATTTTTTACAAGCGGGTATACAAGCGAGATAAAACCGCTCGCATAACAGCCCGGTACCGCTACCCTGTTTGATGTACGGATTTTCTCTCGGTGCTCTGCCGACAGCTCTGGAAAGCCGTACGCCCAGTCGGGATTTGTACGATGCGCGGTGGACGCGTCTATTATCCGTACCTTATCATTTTCGACAAGCGAAACCGCCTCTCGTGCGGCGGCGTCAGGCAGGCAAAGGAAGGTGTAATCAGAACTGTTTATAAACTTTTTGCGCTCGTCATTATCCTTGCGCTTATCCTCGGAAATCTTCATTATTTCAATATCTTTTCGGTTTTCAAAGCGCTCGAGGATTTTAAGACCCGTAGTGCCCTCCTGACCGTCAATATATACCTTTACGCTCATAAAATCAACCTCTTTTACTTTTTCAAAAATCGCGTCATTCCGCAGCCGCGCTCGTCATTCGGACGGCGCATAAAGCCGAGCTTTTCATAAAACGGCTCCTTATCCTTTGCAGACATGAGATTTATCATTATCGTTTCCCCATCGTCTGCAACCGACAAGGCACAGTCCATCAGCCGAGTGAGCATTTCTTTTCCTATGCCCATTTTCTGATATTCTGGGCGCACTATTACGTCGGAGATGAAAAACTGATAGCCGCCGTCCCCGACAATCCTCGCCGAGCCGACCTCTTTGTCACCGTCAAGCGCGGTTATCGCAAATACCGAGTTGTTTTTTGCACATTCAAGCTGGCGAGGTGACAGCTCATACCAGCCGACGCTGCGGCGGAATGAGTTTATATCACTAGGCAGTCTGTATTCGTATGTTATCATTAAAATGCAATTCCGTTCAGTGTATTTTCAAGTGCCTCTATCTGTCGCTTTACCGCAGACGGAGCGGGGCCACCGTCAACGTTTCTCTGCATTACGCAGGTATCAAGGCTGATAGCCTCATACACGTCGCTGTCAAAGGTATCGCAGAGTTTTTTGTACTCGGAAAGCGGAAGATCTTCAAGCGTTGTGTTTTTCTCTATGCAAAGCGCAACAAGCGTGCCTGTGATTTTGTACGCCGTTCTGAAAGGGAGACCCTTTTTGACAAGATAATCCGCGCAGTCAGTAGCGTTTATAAATCCCTTTGCGGCGGCGGTACGCATATTCTGCTTATTTACCGTCATTGTAGCTAGCATAGGGATAAAGGTCGAGATGCAAAGCTTTACCGTATCTACAGCGTCAAAGATAGCCTCCTTATCCTCCTGCATATCCTTGTTGTACGCAAGCGGCAGACCCTTCATCATGGTGAGCAAGGTCTGTAAATCGCCGTATACCCTTGCGGTCTTTCCACGGATAAGCTCGGTAATATCGGGGTTTTTCTTCTGCGGCATGATAGAGCTTCCTGTGGAGTATGCGTCGTCAAGCTCGATAAACTTGAACTCCCACGAGCACCACATGATTATCTCCTCGGAAAATCTCGAAAGGTGCATCATAAGTATCGAAATGCAGGAGCAAAGCTCAATGCAGAAATCTCTGTCCGACACGCCGTCAAGGCTGTTCATGGTTATCTCTCTGAAATCGAGCAGTTCTGCCGTCCTTTTTCTGTTAAGCGGATAGGTCGTACCCGCAAGAGCGCATGAGCCGAGCGGCATAACGTCCATTCGATAAAGGCAGTCATGCAGTCTTGTAAGGTCTCTTGTCAGCATCTGTGCATACGCCATCAAGTGGTGAGCGAAGGTTATCGGTTGTGCGCGCTGTAAGTGCGTGTAACCGGGCATAACCGTGTCAAGGTGCTGTTTTGCTATATCGATAACAGTAGTGATAAGCTCCTTTGTAAGAGCGGCTATTTCAACGGTTTCGTGCTTTAAATAGAGCTTTATGTCAAGCGCCACCTGGTCGTTGCGGCTTCGCGCGGTGTGCAGTCTCTTTCCCGCGTCACCGATACGCTCGGTAAGCTCTGCCTCGACAAACATATGTATATCCTCTGCGTTAGGGTCAAAGCTCAGCTTTCCGCTTTCTATGTCGCTTAATATGCCCTTCAGACCTTCTATAATAACCTTGCTTTCCTCTGGGTCGATTATGTTTTGCTCACCGAGCATGGTGGCATGAGCGATTGAGCCCATAATATCGAATTTATACATTCTGGCGTCGAAAGAAATCGAGGAGTTGAAGTCATTTACCTTTGAATCAACCTCTTTTGAAAATCTTCCCGCCCACATCATTTTTGACATTGTTATATTTCCTTCCGTGTAAATTTTATATATTCATATCGCGGGAATTGCTTTGCGAAATTTCTCCGATATAAATATATATAAATATATTAACAGATACAAGGGAAAGCAAAAGCGCCTTCCCCTTGTAACCGTCAGTATAACCGTTATTACTTGTTCTTTCTGTCCTCATCAAGCAGAGCCTTAACCTTAATCGGCAGACCGAACAGGTTGATAAAGCCCTTGGAGTCTGTCTGGTCGTAAACATCGTCCTCGCCGAACGAAGCAAAGTCCTCGCTGTACAGAGTGTACGGAGATGTTACGCCTGCGTTGATGATGTTGCCCTTGTAAAGCTTCAGCTTTACATCACCGGTTACAGTCTCCTGCGTCTTATCAACGAATGCGTCCATAGCCTCTCTTAAAGGTGTGTACCACTGACCGTTGTAAACAAGGTCAGCATACTTCTGTGCAAGGCCGTACTTGTAGTGCTGTGTTTCTTTATCAAGGCAGATTGTTTCAAGTACCTCATGCGCGTGGTAGAGGATTGTACCGCCGGGGGTTTCGTATACGCCTCTTGACTTCATACCTACAAGTCTGTTTTCAACTACATCGAAAAGACCGATACCGTTTTCGCCGCCGAGCTTATTAAGTGTCTTGATAAGCTTTACGCCGTCCATTTTCTCGCCGTCAAGCGCGGTGGGGATACCCTTTTCAAAGTGGATTGTTATGTAAGTGGGCTTGTCGGGAGCCTGCTCGGGAGAAACGCCGAGCTCTAAGAAGCCGGGCTTGTTGTACTGAGGCTCGTTTGCGGGGTCTTCAAGGTCAAGACCCTCGTGGGACAGATGCCAGAGGTTCATATCCTTTGAGTAGTTTGTCTCACGGGTAATCTTAATGGGTACATTGTGCGCCTCGGCGTACTCGATTTCCTGTTCTCTGGACTTTATATCCCAGATTCTCCAGGGAGCGATTATTTCAAGGTTTGGTGCGAGTGCCTTTATTGTAAGTTCAAAACGTACCTGGTCGTTGCCCTGGCCGGTGCAGCCGTGGCAGATAGCGTCATCACCCTCTTTCTTCGCGATTTCTACAAGTCTCTTTGCTATAGGAGGACGTGCAAATGATGTACCGAGCAGATAACCCTCGTACTTTGCGCCCGCCTTTAAGGTCGGGAAAATAAAGTCGTTTACAAATTCGTCCTGAATATCCTCGATATAAAGCTTTGAAGCGCCCGTCTTCTTTGCTCTTTCTTCAAGACCTACGATTTCGGAGTCCTGACCTACGTTACCTGCTACGCAGATCACCTCGCATCCGGGGTAATTTTCATGCAGCCAGGGGATAATTATAGATGTGTCAAGTCCGCCTGAATAAGCAAGGATAATTTTTTTGATTTCTTTTGCCATTTTCGTGACCGTTCCTTTCTATTTATGGAGCCGCGCTCCTTAAAGTAAATTAACCAACATTGAATATTATACACATTTTGTGTAATTTGTCAAGCAATTTTATACAAATAACTGCATATTATACTGCATATCTTGTATATTATGTGAATTTTCGCGAATTTTGATGTATTTTTTTAATTGACAATCGGCAAAAGCGGTTATATAATAGAGGTATAGTAAAAATCAGAGGTAATACATAGATATGGAATTAAAAGAAAAACTGGAAATTCTGATAAAGCGAAATGAGTATAAAAAAGCTGATTTTGCATCGGCAATAGGTATAACCTACCGTGCACTCGCAAACTATATCAGCGGTAACCGTACTCCGAGAGAAAAGACAATAAGCGACATGGCGGCTCTGCTCGGAGTGCCCGAAAAGACTCTGACGGACGACAGCGAAAACCTTGTCTTATCTTCACAGGAAAAGCTTTATTTTCACGGCAGCTCGGACAAGGCTGTGCTTGATAACGCGGATGATATTCTCAAATCGATTGACGTACTTTTAAGCTCTCCGGACTTTGCTGAAAAAGACAAGACAGCGTTTTTCAATTGCGTCTCGGAAAAATATTTTGCTTCAAAGGCAAAAAATCAGAAATAACCTATTGACAATTTCAAAAATCAGTGATATAATACAAACAGTTGAACAAGTGTTCAAGTGAAAGAGGCTAAAATGAAAACTTCAGATGAAAACAAGGCTGTACCCACCTGCTCGGCGAATATAATACATGACGAGACAGTAGCTTTTGTGAAGTCGGGTATGCTTGAAAACGAGCAGTTTGAAAAGCTGTCGATGTTCTTCAAGGCTATCAGTGACGAAACAAGAATAAAGATTCTGTATTCACTCTCGCGCTCAAAGATGTGCGTGTGCGATCTCGCGGCTCTGCTGGATATGACCGTGTCGGCTATCTCGCATCAGCTGAGAGTATTAAAGCAGGCGGAGCTTGTCAAAAGCGAAAAGCAAGGCAAGGTGGTCTACTACACGCTGAGTGACGACCATGTAAACACCGTGTTCAGCAACGCCTTGGAGCATATTATGGAATAAGAAAAAACAACGGAGATTTTTCTCCTGTTTTTTTGGAATAACACTTGAACATTTACTCAAATATTCAAAAGAGAGGACATTTTTATGGAAAAGAGATATATTCTTAGCGGACTTGACTGCGCGCACTGCGCGGAGGAAATACGAAGCACCGTTGCAGGCTCGGATTTTGCCTCAGACGCAAAGCTGAATTTTATCAGCAAGGAGCTTACGGTAATAACCAAGGGAAAAATAAGCGACGAAGAGCTGAAAAAGAAGATAACAAAGATAGTAAAACGTCTTGAACCTGACGTCGAGGTCATGGAAAAATCCGAGTACAGCGAACAGAAAGTAAGCTACACCGCTGAAATTGTAAAAATCATAATCACCGCAGTCTTGTTCATAGCTGCGTTTATTGTAGAAAAGGCAGTCGGCACGGAAAATCTCGCTATATACATCGGAATACTGTGCGCGTACGGAATTTCGTTTATAATAAACGCCTTCCCTGTTGCCGTGACATCGGTAAAATCGATAGTCGCGAAAAACTTTTTCAACGAAGATACTCTCATGCTTATAGCTAGCATAGGTGCGATAGTCCTCGGAGAATACGAAGAGGCGGTCGCGGTTATGCTGTTTTACACCATCGGAGAGTTCTTCCAGTCGATGGCGGTAAACAAATCACGCAGGAGCATATCAGCGCTTATCAAGACAAAGCCTGAGACCGCTGAGCTTTTATCTGACGGAGAGTATATAACGGTAGCACCCGAAAGCGTACCGACAGGCTCGGTTATCCGTGTAAAGGCGGGTGAGAAAATCCCGCTTGACGGCGTGATTGTAAGCGGTAATACCTCAATAGACACATCTGCCCTAACAGGCGAAAGCCTGCCACGCGACGTCGGAGAAAACGACAGCGTACCTGCGGGCGCGATAAACCTGTCGGGAGTTATCACGGTAAAGACCACCGCCGAATTTACCGACAGTACATTGTACAAAATGCTGAAAATGGTAGAAACGGCAGTCGAGAAAAAGACAAAGACCGAAAACTTTATCTCGGTATTTGCCCGCTATTATACGCCTATTGTCGTACTTGCGGCGCTGGTCGTAGCTGTTGTACCGCCGCTGTTTACCGGTTTTGACTTTGCCACATGGGTTCAAAGGGCGCTGATTTTCCTTGTTATATCATGCCCCTGTGCGTTGGTTATATCCGTCCCGCTCGGATATTTTGCGGGTATAGGCAAGGCTTCGTCAAAAGGAATACTGATAAAGGGCAGCAACTATCTTGAAGCAATATCAAAGGCAAAGGCGGTGCTGTTTGACAAGACCGGCACGCTGACAAAGGGCAGCTTTGAAGTAAGAAAAATAAACGCCGAGGGCATTTCAGACAGCGAGCTTTTAAAGTACGCAGCCTATGCCGAGAGCGCGTCAAATCACCCTATCGCCCTGTCTGTCACCAAGGCTTATAACAAGGATATAGACCGCACAGCGATAGACAGATGTGAAGAAATCGCAGGCAAAGGCATAAAGGCGGTTATAAACGGCAAAGAAATTCTCTGCGGAAATATGCGCCTGCTTGCTGATTACGGCATCACCTGCCTTGAAGCGGACGGAACAGCGCTGTATATGGCTGTTGACGGAAAATATGCAGGAAATATAATAATCTCCGACACCCCGAAGGAAGAATCCGCGACGGCGGTAAAATACCTCAAAGACAAAGGTATACGCGTAATTATGCTGACAGGTGACAACAAAGCCGCAGCAAAAGCCGCGGCTGATGAAATAGGTATTGATGAATATTATCCCGAGCTTTTGCCGCAGGATAAGAGCCGTATCACTGAGCAGGTGAAAAACGAGCTTAGCGGCGAGCGTGTTATATTCGTCGGTGACGGAATAAACGACGCGCCGGTAATTGCCGCGGCAGATATAGGTATTGCTATGGGCGGCAGCGGCGCAGACAGCGCCATTGAAACAGCGGACGCGGTACTGATGAAGGACAGCCCCGCACAGCTTATCGACGCGTTTGCGATAAGCAGAAAAACAAACAGAATCGTAATCCAGAATATTGTCTTTGCACTCGGCGTTAAGCTTATAGTTCAGGTGCTCGGCGTAATTGGAATAGCTAATATGTGGGCGGCTGTCTTTGCAGATGTAGGCGTATCGATAATAGCTATACTGAATTCACTCAGACTGCTCAGAAAATGACATAGCTGTTACCGGGTCCGCAGGCGATTTTGCCGTCTATTTCAAGGTCGGCAAGCGCCTCGGTAAGTGCGCCGAAATCATTACAGACGTTTGTAAGAAGATAATCGAGAGTAGCTCCGTTTTGCTCCCTTATGACATGAAGCAGCTTATCCGACAGACTGCTGTCGGATGCGGCTTCACTTAGGGGAGCGGCGGGGCTTTTTGCTGTCTCAGTGCTGTTCTCTGTAACACTTTCCGAAATATCGTTGTCAGACGGCTTTTCCACCGGTTTCTTACGCTTTTTCTTCATAAAGCTCTCGGGTGTCACTGTGCTGTAGTCAAGCTCCTTTGACTTGTCAGACTCAACCTTTATTTTAAAACGCGGAGCATCCTTTGCCTTTGCCCTGACGTTTTTAGAAGCTTCGGTATGCTCTGCGGGTTTTGACCTGCTCTGTGCAGTCTTATTCTGCTTTTCAGCCGGCTCGGAATATCCGCCAGGCTTTTTATTATCCTGATTTTCGGCCGGATTTTGGGCGGGAGCTTCTTCCCTGCTGTTATCCTCATCCTGCGGTATTGCGGAAAAATAGCTCAGCTTGTCCTTGTCAAGAAAAGCGGAGTCAATCATATCACGGTACGCGCCGT
>CAMEKZ010000056.1 GCA_945921635.1 uncultured Clostridia bacterium | reverse complement strand
CGTGGTAAACGGTGACGTCATTATCAGCGACCTGCGCGGCGTTGACCCGATTTATACAGGAAACAGATTTTTGATATACAGCCTTTACCCTCAGCAGAATATTTCCGCATGGATTGTAAACGGCAAGGGCGGCAAGGGCTGTTCGGTAGCTGTAGGCTACTCTATACTTAACCGCACAAGCCATGTTGATGTCGGCTCGCTTATGCTAAAATACGGCGGCGGCGGACACAGGGCTGTAGGCACCTGCCAGTTCAAGGACGAGGACATCGAGGAGATGCTGCCGAAGCTGCTTGACGAGCTGGTAAACTACGATAAATACTACGCTTGCGCCGCGCTTTGATTGAATTAAACACAGAAAAGGAGTAAATGAGGTGACTGTACAGGAATATGCCGTAAAGCTCAGGCAGAATATAGCCAAGGTTATTAAAGGCAAGGACGATAAAATAGACCTTGTGATCATGGCTATGCTGTGTCAGGGTCATGTCTTGCTTGACGATGTGCCGGGCACCGGAAAAACCGTGCTTGCAAAATCTGTTGCAAAGAGCATAGACGCAAAATTCAGCCGCATACAGTTTACTCCCGACCTGCTACCGTCGGACATAACCGGCATACACTTCTTCAATATGAAGGAGCAGGAGTTTATATTCCGTGAGGGACCGGTATTCACAAATATCCTGCTTGCCGACGAGATAAACCGCGCGACGCCGCGCACACAGTCGGCATTGCTTGAATGTATGGAGGAAAAGCAGACCACCATTGACGGCAAGCTGTTTGCTATGGCAAAGCCTTTTCTTGTACTTGCCACACAGAACCCCGTAGAAACAGCGGGTACCTATCCCCTGCCCGAAGCACAGCTCGACAGATTTCTGATAAGGCTGTCAATGGGCTACGGCGACAGGAGCTCGGAGATGGAAATACTGGATAATGTCAAGGCGGCTCACCCGATTGACAGTCTTACTGCTATAACTGATATAGATGAGCTTCTTGCTATGGCACAAAGGGTTGACGAAATAAAGGTAAACGAGGCGGTGCGCGGATATATTGCCGATATAGGCATTGCTACCCGCACCGATACCAATATAAGGCTCGGACTCAGCACCCGCGGACTTATAGCGCTGATGCGTATGTCGCAGGCGCGCGCGGCGCTCAGAGGGCGCGAGTTTGTGACGCCGGACGATGTAAAGAGTGTTGCGCCATATGTCTGCGCGCACAGAATAATCTGCCGCGGTGCGGTTATGCGTGACGGAGCGGACGCAAAAGCGGATATAATAAACAAGCTTGTCGCTGATATACCCGCCCCAACGGAAACGATATAACGCTATGGAACTTATAGCAGTAATAATTATCATTGCCGCGGTAGTAGCCTTAGAGGCGCTGCTGTTCGGCAAATATGCACTTAAAGGAATACACTACGCCGCCACCGTAAACAAAAACGAGGTTTACGAGGGCGACGTTATCGAGCTGACGGAGGTAGTAGAAAACCGCCGTCTTATTGCTTTGCCCTGGATAAAGACCGAACTGTCCGCGTCACGCTGGCTTGCCTTTTTCAAAAAGGACTCCGCCGCGCAGACCCTGAACAGCGAAAACAGCTTTATCCCGGGCGTTTTTACGTTAAAGCCGCGAAGCAAGTGCACAAGAGTCAGAAAAATAAAGTGTATCAAGCGCGGAGTTTTCTCCTTTGACAACACGATAATAACAGCTACCGACATACTGGGGCTTGTGCGGGTTACGCAGAGCGTACCCGTGAATATAAGCGTCACGGTACTGCCGACCGCCTCAGACGGCAAGGACGCGGTGCTGTCATTCAACGAGCCTATAGGTGAAATATCGGTAAAGCGTTTTATAAACGAGGATCCCTTTATTATATCCGGCTCGCGCGAGTATACCGGCAGAGAGCCGCTGAACCGTATAAACTGGAACTATACCGCCTCGCAGAACAAGCTTATTGTCTGCAACAACGAATACTCTACCTCACGCACCGCGCTTATCATAATGAATATGCAGAGAAAGGGCGTTGTGCCGGTTACCTGCACCAATATCCGCGATATTGAGGCGTTTATAAAGCTCTCGGTAAAGCTGATGTGGGACTGTGTTTACAGCGGCTGTACCGCGGCGTTTGTCACTAACGGCGGCGGTAAAAGCGGAACGGCTACAAATATGATAATAACAAACGAGGGGTGCGAAAACGCGCTCAGGACGCTTGCTCAGCTTGAAAACAACTGCGAATACGATTTTGCGGAGTTTACCGAAAATATAAACATGGGTATATTCACAGATGTGTTTGTACTGACCTCGTACATTGATGATTTTATGCTCGAATTTGCCGATAAAAAGCGGCGTGACGGAATAAACGTGATATTCTACACCACGGGAAATATCCCCGAGGCGGTCGGTGATTATCAGTTTATCGAGGCGTCGAGGTTTACGTTTAAATGGAACATTGAGGAGGCGTCATGAGAAAGAATTTTGCTTTAAAGCTCTGTGCCGCCGCCGCAATGCTGCTTTTACCTCTGCCCTTGCTTGTTGTTTTTGACGGCGCGGCGTTCAACAATTTAGATATTATCAGATATGTAATATATTACGCTTTGTCCGTTATACCGGTTTCGGTCGGTTATCTTATCATGAGGTTCCGGCTGTCACAGACAAAGCCAAAAATGATTTTTGCCGCAAACCTGCTTTTAGGAGCGGCGGGCACAATCCTGTCCGTTCTGACGATTATCAGCGCAAACACGGCAAAATCCGCAACGGAGGGCAGCTTTAACGTGCTTTTCCTTTGCATAGGACTTATCCCCGCGGTGATGGTGTGGTTTGTACTGGGTACAAAGCTGAATAAACGAAGCTTCAGCGATGTGTTTACGTTTGTGTGGCTGGGCGTGTACGTTGTCGAGACGTTTTTGTGCTATATCCTGGCCGCCGTATTGAAGTCCGACCACGAGGGACTTGAAAATGCGGGAAAAATCATAGTTTATCTGCTGATAATCATGGCGCTTATCACCGTACTGCTTATAAACCAGTCAAATATCGAAACACAGATACATCAGCGCAGAGATATAAATTTGATTGTACCGAAGGGACTGAAGCGATACAACGCGAAGCTGATTTCAATAGTAGGAGTTGTTATAATAGCGGCGCTTATTTTCAAGGACTATATCGCGGCGGCGCTGTCGTGGTTTGTAAAGGTGACTTTGCAGATAATCGACGCAATAATATTCAACATAAGGTTTCAGACTGCACCGGGTGTGCAGCCCGATGAAGAAACGCCCTCCGGCGAAGCGATTATAAGCGGTGAAAGCGGACACGACTTTATGTTATATATAGCTCTGGTGGTAATTGTAATCCTCGCTATCGTGTTCAGAAAGCAGATTATCGCATTTTTCAGAAAGCTCGGCATGAAGATTTTCGGAAAGCTGTCCGCGGACAAAAGCTCGGAGCAGGATTTGTATGACTACACCGACAGCTATGAAAGACTTGATTTAAAGGCGGAAAAAATAAAGCGCGAAACAAAGGATAATTGTCTGAAGCGCTTTAAAAAGGAGAAAGACCCTACCGTAAAGTACCGCCTTGGATATAAGCTGTATCTTATGTGGCTTGCCCCCCGCAGTAAGGGCGCGGTTGCCGGCGCAACGGTAGAACAGCAAAGCGAGCAGGCGCAAATGCACTATCATGGTGAAAAGGATACAAACGGCATAGCAAGCCGGTATACAAATATCCGATACAATGACTCCGAAGCATCGGAAAGTGACGCCATGCAGATTCAGGCACTGATTGAGGAGCTATACAAGTAAAATATTCGGAATATCCGCTGCAGGAAACCCCGCAGCGGTTGTTTTTTACATAGACAAACCGTACATATTCATAAATCCCCCTATCACGGCATATAAATCAACAAAAGGATTAACCTCCGAAGAAAGGGGCGATTTTGTGAAAGGCAAATCAAACATTGTAACGGACTCCAAACAGGAAAGATGTGTCATATTAGGAGAATATATAGCAGAAAATTCGGCAACTGTAAGAAGCACCGCGAAAATCTTCGGTATAAGCAAAAGCACGGTGCATCAGGACGTCACGGTAAGGCTTGCTAAGGTAAACCCCGAGCTTTATAAAAAGGTTAAGGAAGTTTTGCAGAAAAACAAGGACGAAAGGCACATACGCGGAGGGCTTGCCACAAAGCGTAAATATCAGAGCTGTGCAAAATAAAACAAATTACGGTTAATATCATAAAGCTTTACCCCTCATTCAAAAACGAATGAGGGGTAAAGCTCTGATATTATGGAGTATTATAGCTTTTCAATCGGCACCCATATCTCGCTGTAGGTCACGCCGGATGAATCCGGCGGGAAATACGCCTCGATATTGTAGTTGCCTGCAAGCTTGTATTCTTTGCAGTTTGGCAGCCACTCGCTCCATATCATAGTGTTTACATCCTGTAAAGTTCTAGGCAGATCGCCTTTGCAAGGGAATATTGCCCATGTGCCCGCGGGGATAGTCTTTGTTATATAGCCTGCGGGGACTTCCTTCTGCGGGATATAGTTGTCTGCGATGAGATACTCAAAATTCTTGCCATCGCCGTCAATGCAGACGCCGTACATACCGCAGATGATTTTACTCTCCTCGCTTTTCATGTGTTCCTCCCAGAACTTCGGGATTTCGCTGTAGGAAGTGTCCGCGTTAAATGTGCGCGATCTTCCCATTACCGTAAATGCCGCCTTTTCTACAATTGTGTACTCTAACATAGTACCGCCCTCCAATGAAAGTTTGATTCTTAAAGGTGCAAAGGATTTAAGTCTTGCACCCTTTTCTCTTGCCGCAGATGGAGATATTCCGTGAAACCGTGTAAATGCCCTTGCAAAGCTGTCCGCCGAGTCATAGCCGTACTTTACAGCCGTGTCGATAACCTTGATGTCGGTTGCAGACAACTCCTGTGCCGCAAGCGTAAGCCGCCTGTTTCTGACATATTCGCCAACGGAAATACCGCACAGCACGCTGAATATTCGCTGAAAATGAAACGCCGATACATACGCCCTTGCCGCTATATCGTTTATATCAAGCTCCTCGGTGATATTTTCCTCGATATATTCGATTGCGCTTTGTATGCCGTCTGCAAGTCCCTGCATGGTATCACTCCTTTCTCTCCTGCTGTCTGTATTGTATCATATTGAAAATTTATTTTCCCGACTTTTTCTGCTCTGATATGTCAGAAAAGACCGATTACGCACTCGCTTATGTAGACCGCCACACAGGACGCGAGCGCAACTACAGTCAGATCCTTTCCCCATATAGCAAAGGCCACAGCGACCGCCAGTCCGATTGCGGCGGAGAGCATACTGTTTGTCGCATACAGCGCCGCAGGAAAGGTCATAGCCGTAAGCACGGTGTAAGGTATGTAATATAAAAACGATTTTATAAATGTGTTGTTTATCTTTTTCCGTACCGCCGCAAAAGGCACGGCGCGTATAAGATAGGTCGAACCCGCCATGATAAGCAGGTATATAAAAAACTGTCCGTGCTCCATTATGCGTCCTCCTTTACAGGAAAGACAAGCGCGCCGATAGCCGCCGCCGCGACGGCACAGACGCTTATCGATATACCGCTCGATATTTCTCTCAGCACCGGCAGATAGTAGAACAGACAGCTAATAGCCAAAGCAACCGCCACAACACCGAGAAGCTTCTTTTCCTTTTTTGCCTTTGGAGCTATGATAGCGACAAACATACCGTAGATAGCTATGCAAAGCGCGCTCATCACGCTGTCGGGGAGAATGTTGCCGAGCAGAGCGCCCGCAAGTGTACCCAATGTCCAGCCGAGATACGGTATTACCGCAAGTCCGCTGAAAAATGAGCGCGTGACATTTTCTTCGTTTACCGCTACGGCGAATATTTCATCGGTGATGAAAAAGCCAAGTAGCCATCTGTATATTCCATTAAACTTTCCGTCCGCCTTCTGCGACAGCGACACCGCCATAAACGAATAGCGGATATTTATTGTAAGCTGGGATATGAGCATCTCGATATACTGCCCCGGATTTACCATAATGCCTATACCCGCAAGCTGTCCCGCGGAGGTCACGGTAGTCATGGAAATCAGCACCGCCTGCCACCAATCAAATCCCATCGATACCGCCATTATACCGAAAGTAAACGATACCGACAGATAGCCCAGTCCTATCGGTATTCCCGATTTAAGGCCGCGCAAAAAATTACTTTTTATTTTCAACAAATGCACCCTCTGTAAAATTATGTATATACTTCATGCTAACGCACAGCATTAAGTATACAACAAAAAATCGGCTTTTGCAACAAAAAGCCGATTTTTTTCAGATGTTTTTTATTCTGCCGCGATGTACACGTCCATATAATGCGTGCCGTCGCTGTCATACTCCCGCTCAAAGCAAGGGAGTATGCTTTTGTCCTCGATATGCTTGATACCGTTTATCTGCATATACGACATAAGGGTTTTATATGCGTTGGGTATAACGGAAAACGGCTCGAAAAAAGGATTTGTAATAGTTATTTTAGAGTACCTGTGCTTTTCCGCAATTTAAAGTTTACATATAAAATTAGTTTTTGCTTTCGGTCAGATTTTGTCAAACTCTTTAAGAAAACGCATATTATCTATACATATTTTAGCTTTCCACCAATTTGCCGATAGCTCAAATTCCTTATAACCGGTACACCATTTCCATGTTACGGTGTACGAGCCGTCTGAGAGCTGACTGCTACGGATAAACTCGCATTCTTTGCTTATAATATTCTCATTTCCGCGGTATAAAAAGCTGTCGCGGCTTTTGATAAAGGCAGACGGGAGAGCAACATATTCTCTGCCCCATTTCTCGGTATCGCGGCAGATATTTAAGTTTACCTGATGTATGAGCTTTTCCTTAAAGCTTTCCATATCCACAAGAGAAAAATTGCTTTCGCAAAGGTATTCATAAAGGCGGATAAAGCAAGCTGTACTGTGCATATCTTCAAACGGCGTCTTTTCCTCAAAGTACATAACAGCCTGTACCGCTATATCGCAAGCCTTTTTGTATAGTGCCGAAGCTTTATCCGCAAATCTTATGGCAAAACCCGCCAGCGCCGCCGTGGGATTGTAGTTAAAGCCGCTTCCGTTTTCGCCGTATTCCCACCAGATTGCATGGGGATAATCGTTATTGGAGGGTACAACGTTAAGCCATTGACCATGTTCTGCGTCAAAATCCGCGCCGCTTTCAAGATAACAAAGTATTCCTTTTATGATAGTGTTTTCCCTGTCTGTAGCGCCGACCTCTGCGAGCGTTTCCGTCGCCGCCCATGTCTGTATCGGAGAAGAAACAGGGCTGAAGCAATCTGCCTCAAGAGCATGGGCGAACCCTCCGTCGGGATTCTTATATGCGGATAAAGCGGACAGCACAGCGTCCTTTGAGCCGTTTTCCAAGTGATACTGCCACAGTGCAAAATCAAGCGGTCGGGCATTGCGGTAAATAAAGCGTTTTGCGTTATCGAGTGTATTCATAAAGCCTCCCTGACTTACATTTTCTGTCCGTTAAACCGTAATATATCGCTGTCGGGGTTTTCTTTTTTCACAGCATTGATTATTTCATCGCGGCGCGATACATAATCGCTGTCAACAGCGATATTCTCGATAATATAGGGGCCGTACTTGAATTTTCCCTGCACAGCGCCGTGTATCTCACCATCGATTATGATAAGCTGTAACAGTTCGTACTCGCTCTTATACTTTTCCTTTACGATATGCTCGTACGCCTTTATGAGAATATCATTGCGGTGCATAACCAGGGTAAAACGCGGCGGCTTTTCGGTACAGCCTTCTATCTCGGCAACGTCCTCAGTAAACACATAACCGCCACCGGTCTCGGTCAGAACTCCCTCGGCGCAAAGTTCGGATATGGCGGTGCTTATATCCTTTGCGGGCAGCTTGTAAAACGATTTTGCCATATTCTTATCAAACCACACCATGCGGTAAGCAAAGCGAGAAAGGACGATTTTAAGCGCCTGCGTCCTAGTGTATTTATTTAAGTCAACATCGGGGAACATCTCGTCAAAGCGGTACCAGCCCCTGTCCCACTCGCCGTCGGTCTGATCCTCGTATATCAGAAAAGCCTCCTGCAAGCGGTGAAGTATCGGGGTTATCTGCTTTACCAGCATACCCGTGACCTCTTTCATCTGCTGGATATTCATAGGGCCGTCGCGCCTGATAAGCTCCAGGATTTGTTCATGTGCCTCGGTCATTTTATCCATAGGCTTTTTGCACATACAGGCAAAAAGCTCCATATCCCGTGCGTCTATCCAGCCTAGGTTTCCTCCCTGAAAGAGCCCTTTGAGCAGCCGTCTTTCAAGCTGTCTTTGGCGGTTGAACTCCATATCGTCAAAATCGGCGCGAAACGACAGCACGGGCGGCTGACCAAAGCCGTGCCAGTAGACGTTCTGTCCCGGCTCGGTGTCGCGGTAAAGCTGTAAGTATTCCTGCTCGTCAGCCCTCTCGGTTAAAAACTGCCGCTTCATGCGAAGTGCAATTATTTTCTCGTTATTCATATACTCTCCGTTATTATATATTCTCCGAAAGCCAGCGGCTCACTATATCGATATCCTCAGAGCTCATAAACGGGTGCTCACTCTGCTCGGACACGGTAAGTGCAACACCGAACTCTTCGGCAAACGTCTGTAATGATGAAAGCGGCTGTAAATTATCCTTTCCACCGTAAAGTATAGATGTCGGGAAATCCCATTTTTCTATAGGGTGTGACAAAATGTATCGGTAATAATCCCAGCGGAGGGTATCAATATCCGTCTTTATTTCCTGCTCCTTTTGAAGCCGCTCCTTAGTAACTCCCGACCACAGCATAATGTGTTCGACAAGCCATTTCATATCGACTATCGGCGACAGAAACAGACATTTGTCAAAGCATCTGTCCGGATAGGCGTTAAGCGAAAAATATGCTCCTAGACTACAGGCAAATAAAGAAACAGCATTCCACCTTGCGAACACATAATCCGCGATTGTATTCAAATCCTTTACGCCGTTCCATACATCACAGCGGTATGCGCTGTCGGTGCGCTCGCCATGCTCGGGCAAATCAAAGCTCAAGGTCTGATAACCCTTGTTCTCGGCGATTTTGGCGAACTGCTCGGCGTATTCTTTTCTGCTCATTTTTCCGTGAACATGAATATAAATTTTCTCCGACGGCTTGCCCCACAGTATTGCGGGTATACCGTCTATATTAAACTGCTTTTTGTCCATTTTATTCCTACGCTTTCTTTAGTGATATGTCAGTTTTTGTTATAATAGTTCATTCAACCGGCAGAACGGTGATATTCTCGCCGCATATCCAGATAGCCTGATTGTCGGTCAGATTTACATAATCCTCGCCTATACTTGCCGTATCACAATGCACACCTATTTTTTTGCTGTAAAAGCCGAGATTTTTTGACAGATTATTACAGCATACAATGCTCCCAGCGCTTACTCCTATGTAAATAAGCCTGTGCTTAAATGCCGTTTTCAGCATTTCGCCGAAATCTACGGCGTTCATTCTGTCAAGCAGATATTCGGGCGAGCCTCCGCAGACATAAATCGCTCTATAATCGGATATTTCCGCTTCGGAAAGCTGTCGGTCAAGGTCATAAACCGTGATATTTTCATCGGGAACTCCACAGCCGGTAAGGTCGGCGCGGCATTTAGGGAGCATGGCTTTTCCGCCCTCGTCAATCGCCGCTGTCGGTATAAAAAGTACCTTGATTTTATCGGGAGAAATGCCCGATTCTTTTATAAAAAGCTCTGCAAACATGGGATTTTCAAATCCCGCCGAAGTAAGTAACAACCGTCTCATAAAACACCTCTCTATAATTTTTACAAACTGCGTGAAATCCGCTTTTGGATTTTATGAGGTTATTTTATCACGGCAAACACGACAACAGTATGTCGTGTTTCAGCTTGTCGAAAAAGAAATTTTTCGACAAGCTGTCAGGCTTCGAGAAACACGCGCAGACGAGGAAAAAGCCGCCGTAGGCGTACAAAGGTACGGTAGGCGGATTTTGACGAAGTAAGCAAAAATACTTTCGGAGAGCCGATTTGAGGCTCTCCGAAACTTTAAAAATAATTTGTATAAATATAAATTCAACCGCTTGTCAAAAAACTGTGTTTTTGCGGTGCGTGGGTTTATCGACAGTCTGACACGACAACAGTATGTCGTGTTTATTTATACATTTGCAGAATTTTTTCGATTTCCTTTTCAAATTCTTCTTTAAAATTATCGGGAGAAAGAATTTTCACCTTACTGCCGAAGCTTAAAAACCAGCGCATGGCATTGTCATGCGAGCAAAAGCCCCACTCGCAGTACAGCCTGCCGTCGTCAAGCTCTTTAAAGCTGTACGGGCCGTACTCCTCTACAAGTCTGAACTTTTCGCTTGGCTCGTAAACCGCGGCTACAAAGACCTCATCGGTGAACACCTGACCGAAATCCAGCTTTTCCTCGGGTATAGCATGAGGAGAAAAATGCTTGTCCGTAAGCTGCAAATCCCACAGTCGGTTAAGCTTGTACATACGAAAATCATCCCTTGCAGGACAAAAGCCGAACACATACCAATCCGACCATTTGAATACAATCAGCGCAGGCTCGATAAGCTTTTCGTCCTCGCCTTTGTTGTAATAATAATGAAACCGAACCGTCACGCGGTCGGCGATTGCCGCTTTGAGCAGTTCGATTTTTTCGGAAAGGCTGTCCTTATAAAACGAAGACAGGTCGATTATCATATCATCGGCGACCGTGACAGTGCCGCCGAGCTTGTTTCGGATAAGCTTTGATTTTGACGTACCCAGTACGCTGTCAAGCGATTTAAGTCCCGTGAAAACGGATTGCAGCTCTTCCTCGGTAAAAACCGTGGTATCTATCGAAAAGCCGTCCATTATGCTTATTCCGCCGCCAACGCCCTGCGTGGTAATTATCGGTATACCCGCGCGGCAGATATCCTCGATATCGCGGTTTATCGTGCGGCGAGATACCTCAAATTTTTCCGCGAGGTAGGGCGCTGTCACCTTTCCCTTTTGCTGTAGGGTCGCAATTATTCCTATCAGACGGTTAAGCCGCATTTTTATAATCTCCGATAACCATTTTTCTTATATTCATAACGTTCCTCAAATCCATTGTATAAATGCGGTCTTGTCATTACGGTTATATCCCGCGCGCTCATAAAAGCGGAGCGTGCTCTCTTTCTTCGAGCCTGTCAGAAGCATAAGCTTGTAGCAGTTTTCTTTTATAGCAAGCTCCTTTGCGTAGTCAAGGCACGCTGTCGCAAGCCCTCTTCCGCGATAGGCTTCATCTGTCACTACGTTTTCGACAAGGGCGTAGGGCTGCTGTCCGTGGGTAAGGTTAGGAATAATCACGCAGACACAGCTTGACACGATTTTTCCGTCCTCCTCGGCGACTATTATGTGATGGTTTTTATCGTCAAGTACAGTCTGCCAAAGCGCCGCAAGGCTTTCGCTTTTTTTGGGTATCGGGTTGTCATGCAGCTGTGTGTATAGCTCCAGCAGTCCGTCAAGGTCGTTTTGGTTAATTTCTCTTATCATCTGAGTAACCTCACTTTCAATAATACAATGAATCTTTCGGCATTTTATCAATTTCAAGTCCCGCGAAAACAGGGAATTTTTCTCTCCGCTCGGCTGTCTGACCGTTAAGCATTCCGGTGTGAAAAGATATATGCCGGAATTGCCCCAGCACAAGCTCAAGCCTTGTATATTTACAGTTCTCCGGCTTTTCGTAAAGCTGACTGTCGGTAAGGCTGTCGAGATAGTCGAGGGTCTTTTGCAGTACGGTGTGAAGATAACCTAGCAATTGTTCGTCTGTAAGCACGGTACCGCACTCGTTATCGGGGTTGTCCATGCCGTCCTCGTGAAAAACAGGCTCGCTGAATATAAACGGGTTTACAAACCACTTGTCGGCGGAATGTATCGTGTGATAGACATATCGCCATGCGGGAGTGCCACAGACTAAAGCTTCTCTGTCGTAGGTCTTTATTGCGGTTTCAAGGTTAATAAAGTTCGTTTTTACCTGTTCTTTGATAACTTCACAGAGTGTTTTCATCTTTTAGCTCCATTTCGCATTTCATCAGCACAAAGCCATATTTTTTGTAAAGCGGGCGACCCATGTCGGTAGCTTCAAGTGTGCTATGTGTTATCCCCTTTTCGTGCGCGTCCTTTATAAGTAAATCAAGCGTATGATATGAATATTCCTTTCTATGTAATACGGCAAGCAAAGCAGCTCAATCATCGCTTACCGTATACTCTCTTATAAACATATCCCTTTTCTCATAATACACCGTCTGGCTGAAATCATTATACGCCGTTATGGACGGTGTTTCAAGATTTCGGTACTTTCTCAGCACGTTTCCCTTATAAATCACCGCTCCGACTACGCTGATTACTATTATTG
>CAMEKZ010000055.1 GCA_945921635.1 uncultured Clostridia bacterium | reverse complement strand
ACGATTGTGAGGTCTTGTGCGAGTATTTTTCCGGACTTTGCGGTCACAAGGTAAGCATCACCCTGCCGAAGCGCGGCGAGGGACTCTCACGCATATATATGGCAAAGGCAAACGCCTCGGAGTATCTGTCACTCAAGGTCGGTAGAACGGTAAAGGAAATAAATGCGCTTGAAGAGCTTGCAAAGCTGCTCGGACTTTCAAAAATACCCACAATAATCGAAAGCTATGATATATCAAACCTAGGCGAGGACAGCAGGGTCGGCGGCATGGTGGTCTACCGCAACGGCAGACCTTATAAGGCGGGATACAGAAAGTTTGCAATCAAGACCGTTATCGGACAAAACGACTACGCCTGTATGCAGGAGGTCATAAGCCGACGGATACAACGTTTTCTCGATGGTGACGAGGGATTTTCTCCCCTGCCCGACCTTATCCTGCTCGATGGCGGAAAGGGTCACGTCTCGGCGGTACAGCAGGTGCTGGATAATCTCGGCGTCGAAATTCCGCTTTTCGGCCTTGTAAAGGATGATAAGCACCGCACAAGGGCAATCGCCGCAAAGGGCGGAGAGATACAGATAAACGCAAATAAAAAGCTGTTTTCACTTATGACAAACATACAGGATGAGGTGCACAGGTTTTCACTGTCATTTCAGCAGCAAAAGCACAAGAAAAAGACCTATGAACTGGAGCTTACAAAGATAAACGGTATCGGCGAGGCAAAGGCGCTTGCGCTGATAAAGCATTTCAAGACAAAGCAGGCGCTTAAAGAAGCGTCACCTGAGGAAATAGCCACTGTAGCAAAGGTAAAGGCAGAAAAGGCACAGGAGATAGCTGATTTTATACAAGAGAATTTTTAATCGGGATTTCCCGCAAAAGAAAGGATAACAATATGAGAGTAATAACCGGCACAGCGCGCGGACGAAAGCTGAAAGCGCCGGAGGGTCTTGATGTGAGACCGACTACCGACGGAGTAAAAGAAGCGATTTTCAGCGCGATACAGTTTGAGATAGAGGGCAGGACGGTGCTTGACTTGTTCGCAGGCTCGGGGCAGCTCGGAATTGAAGCTATCAGCCGCGGCGCAAAAAAAGCCGTATTCGTTGACAGCAGTCAGCAGTCAATTAAATTTATAAAGGACAATATAGCGCACGTCGGCTTTGAAAGTCAGTCGGAGGTTATAAATATGCCGAATACGGCATTTTTACGAACTACCCGTGAAACCTTTGATATTGCCTTGCTTGACCCACCGTATAGCAGAAAACTGATACAAAAGTCACTACCTGCGCTGACATCAATTATGTCTGACGAGGGCGTAATCGTGTGCGAGCACGAAATAGAATGCAGACTTCCCGAAGAAATAAACGGCTTTGTGAATATCAAAACAAAAAAGCACGGAAAAACAGGTATTACGATTTACAGAAAAGTCAATAACGACGAAGAATAAATTGTTTGAACCGCAATTATTATGCGGTGTAGACGGAGGCAATATATGAAGCTTGCTATTTATCCCGGTAGCTTTGACCCGGTGACATACGGTCATTTAGAAATCATATCCAGAGCGTCAAAGCTGTTTGATAAGCTTATCGTACTGGTTTCGGTAAACCCGCTGAAGCCATCGAGTTTTACAATCGAAGAAAGAAAACAGTTCCTGCTCGAATCGGTAGAAGCCGAGGGGCTTACCAATGTCGAAATCGACAGCAACGACGGTCTGTTGATAGACTATTTCAACAAGCGGAACGCAGATGTTATAGTAAAGGGTCTGCGCGCTATGTCGGACTTTGAATATGAGTTTCAGATGGCGCAGGCTAACCGCAAGCTCTGCTATAAGGCGGAAACGATATTCCTGACTTCAAAGAGCGAAAACACCTATCTATCCTCCAGCATGGTAAAGCAGATAGCGATGTTCGGCGGAGATGTAAGCGATTTTGTACCCGAGTGCATACTCGACAGAATAGTTGAAAGGCTGAAGAAAAATTAACGCATAGTGCGTAATAACAGAAAGGACGTAAAAAATGAGCATCGAAGAAATTTTAGACGCAATGGACGAAGAACTTGACAGCGCAAAGCAAATCCCGTTTACAGGCGGCAAATCAAGCGTAGATGTAGGAACCTTCAGAGATTTAATCAATCAGATAAGGCTAAATCTCCCGGGTGAAATCAAGCAGGCGCAGGCGCTTGTTAATGACCGCAAGGTTATCATCAACGACGCTAAGGCAGAGGCAGACAGCATTATCAGAAAAGCCGAGGAGAAGGCAAAGGTAATGGTGTCTGAGGAGGTCATTACAAAGCAGGCTCAGCAAAGGGCGCATGATATACTTACTGCCGCTCAGACAAAGTCTAAGGAAATCAGAAACGCTACCAACGACTATGTTGAGAGTATGCTCAGCCGTGTTGACGAGCTGCTTGCAAGCAATCTCACTGATGTCAGAAAAACCCGCTCCGCGCTTAAAGGTACAAAGAACTGACGCGGAGGTCTGATTGAGCTATAAAACGATAAAACGCCGCTGTGAGGCGTCATTTACCGAGAAAAAATCGGAATTTATCGGCTACCTCTGCCCTGTTACTACCGAGCAGGAGGCCATAGATTTTATAAATGAAATCAGAGCCATGCACAGAAAGGCTACACATAACTGCTATGCGTATATTCTGCGCAAAAACAACACCGCGCGGCACTCTGATGACGGAGAACCGGGCGGTACGGCGGGCGTGCCTATCTATGACACGCTTAATAAATTCGGAGTTACCGATATTGCCTGCGTTGTGACAAGATATTTTGGCGGTATACTGCTAGGTGCGGGCGGTCTTGTCCGCGCATATTCAAAGGGCGCTTCAATGGCACTCGAATCCGCAGAAATTGTCTGCGTGGAAATAGCCGACAGTGTAGAAATAAAGCTGGATTATTCGTATTACGGGACTGTCAGCAGTACCGTCTGCGAATATGAGGGTATTATCCGCGACACACAGTATGCCGATAATGTTATAATCCGCGCGGATATAAAATCGGAATTTACCGACAGGCTAATCGACAAGCTTACAGACCGTTGTAACGGCAAAATTATGATTGAAAAAATTTCCCGCGGGTATTGTGAATTTTAAAAAAGGACTTTTTAAGGTTAAAAAAGTATATTATTGTAGAAAAATCGTAAGCAAGGTGAAATGTATGGAAAAGCTGCCGCGTGAGGTGACGCAGGACATCGAAAATATGACATTGTCCCCCTATGCCTGCAAGAGTGTGAATACGCAGGGCAGAAAGATATATGAAACTCCGTGCGACATCAGGACTGACTTTCAGCGCGACCGCGACAGGATTATCCACTGCAACGCATTCAGACGCTTAAAGCACAAAACGCAGGTGTTCCTTATACCTAAATCCGACCATTACCGCACCCGTCTTACACATACATTAGAGGTATCCCAGATAGCAAGGACAATTGCCAGAGCATTAAGGCTGAACGAGGATCTGACAGAGGCTATCGCACTCGGTCACGACCTTGGGCATACCCCTTTCGGGCATGACGGCGAGCGCACCTTGGACAAGCTTTATCCGGGCGGCTTCAAGCATTACATACAAAGCAAGCGTGTGGTTGAGATAATCGAAAAAAACGGACAAGGACTTAACCTCACCGCAGAAGTAATAGACGGTATTGTCTGCCATACAAACGCAACAGCAAAAACTCTTGAAGGACAGGTTGTAAAATTCAGCGATAAAATCGCATATATAAATCACGATATCGAGGATGCAATACGCGGCGGCGTGCTGCGGCAGGAGGATTTGCCCGAAAATCCCGTCAGGGTGCTCGGCGAAACCAAAAGTAAGCGTATAACCACGCTGATAACCTCAATAATAAAAAACAGCGATACCGAAATAAAATACGATGAGCAGACGAAAGCCGCGCATGATGAGCTGCGGGCGTTTATGTTTGAAAATGTTTACTATGCCGAAAGGACAAACGCCGAGAAATCAAAGGCGTGCAACATTGTGGAGTTTTTATACAGTTATTTCTGTAAAAATCCCGACGAACTGCCTGAGCTTTACAAAACCTTTGCCGGTCAATACGGCGTTGAGCTTGCCGTATGTGATTTTATCAGCGGAATGACCGATGACTTTGCAGTTGACTATTTTAAGGAGCTTTGCATACCTAAAAGCTGGTCATATTGATAAATTTGCAAACCGAAAGGAAAATAAATGCGTCTATCCGAGGATTTTCTTTTACGAATTAAAGAAAGTAATGATATTTATGACGTGATATCGTCCTACATACCTTTGAAAAAAACAGGCTCCGACTATGTGTGCTGCTGCCCGTTCCATTCGGAAAAAACTCCATCCTGCCACATATATATGGCGACTCAGAGCTTTTACTGCTTCGGCTGCGGCGCAGCGGGAGATGTGATAAACTTCATACGCCTTTATGAGCATCTGGACTATATGGAGAGTGTGCGGCTTCTGGCACAGCGCGCAGGTATACCTATGCCCGAGGACGGTGGCGACGAGGGCGCAAGGCTACGCTCGCGTATTCTTGAAATGAATCGCGAGGCGGGCAAGTTTTATCATAAATTTCTGTTTTCTCCCCAGGGAAAACAAGGACTTGACTATCTTTATTCGCGCGGACTTACACAGCACACTATAAGAATATATGGACTGGGCTATGCGCCTGACAGCTGGTCTGTGCTTAAAGACCACATGAACTCGCTGGGTTTTTACGATGCTGAGCTTGAAGCAGGCTCGCTTGCGGTAAAATCGTCAAAATCAAATAATTATTATGATTTTTTCCGATACAGAGTAATGTTTCCGTTCTTTGATCTGCGTGGAAACATTGTTGGCTTCAGCGGACGGGTAATCGGTGGCGATGATACTAGAAAGTACCTTAATACAAAGGTCACTCCTGTTTATAATAAGAGTACATTTCTATACAGCATGAATCACGCAAAAAACGCCAATCATACCAATCTGATTATGTGCGAGGGAAATCTTGACGTAATTTCTATGTATCAGGCGGGATTTAAAAATGCGGTTGCTACCTGCGGCACGGCTATGACAGATAGCCATGCGCGCGTAATAGCAAATCAGGGCTTTAAACAGGTAACGCTTGCATACGACAGCGACGAGGCTGGACAAAAAGCGACAGCGCGCGCACTCAATATACTCGATAAGGTTGGCATAACCGCAAAAATACTGAAAATACAGGGTGCAAAGGATCCAGACGAGTTTATCAAAAAATTCGGAAGCGAGGCATTTTCCCTGTTGCTTGACAAATCAGAATCCGGTATGGATTTTGAGCTTGATAAAATAAAGCAATCACTGGATATTTCTACCCCTCAGGGCAAAAGCGAATACCTAAAAAGAAGTGTTGCATTTATTGCAGGCATAAACAATCCGATAGACAGGGCGGTATATATATCCGCTATCGCACAGGAGTGTGATGTCAACAAGAGCAACATTGAAACTGCGGTAAATCAGCAGTTAAACAGGCAGCATCGTGCCCGCGAAACCGAGCAGCGCAGAAATGTGCTTTCGGGAACAGCCACACGGGACAGGATAAACACCGATGCCGGCAAATATCCTAAAGAGGTAAAAGCAGAACGAGGTATCATTGCCTTTTTGTTTAACTCTCCGGATTACGCAAAAAAAATATCCGAAAAAATTACTCCCGATGATTTTGCCACAGAGTTCAACAGAAGGCTTTATACCGATATAATCACGGCACTTGATAATAATCTTTCTATTGATATTTCGTCACTCGGAGAGAGCTATTCGGCAGAGGAGATTTCGGCCGTCACTAAGATTATTATTGACAACAATGCCCTGCCCTACAGTCTTGAGAGGCTGAACGATTATATCGATATTCTTACAAAATTCAGAGAAAAGAAGAACAGAAAAAGCGTCGCGGATATGTCCGCCGAAGAGCTTTTACGCTATGCCGACAATATAAAAAATAATAGAGAATAATATACAGAATGAGGTTATGCTTGAAAGCCTTTATTTTCAAGCTGTGGATTTATTTTTTGAATTACTGCAAAAAATGAAACTCCCCAAAAGAAAGGAATGGTCATAATATGGCAGACAGCAAAATAAACGAGCTTATAAATCACGGTAAGCAAAGCGGAAAGCTCACCACAAAGGAGATTACCGATGTCCTTGAAGAGCTTGACTTTGACGCTGATGAAATAAATAAGCTTTACGATGACTTTGAAAACTGCAATATCGAGATTGTAGACGATTTTTCGGCAGATGAGGATCTGGATACAGCGCTTGACTTTTCGGACAGCGACGATTTTGACACCTCGCTTTCATCTGAGGGTATTGCGATTGACGACCCCGTTAAAATCTACCTGAAGGAAATCGGCCGTGTTCCCCTGCTCTCCGCCGAGGAAGAAATCGAGCTTGCAACCCGCATGGCGCAGGGTGACAAGTATGCCAGAAAGCGTCTGAGCGAAGCGAACCTCAGACTTGTTGTCAGCATAGCAAAAAGATATGTCGGCAGAGGTATGCAGTTTCTCGACCTTATTCAGGAGGGCAACCTCGGTCTTATTAAAGCTGTCGAAAAGTTCGACTATACAAAGGGATATAAATTCTCCACCTATGCTACATGGTGGATAAGACAGGCTATCACGCGTTCTATTGCCGACCAGGCGAGAACAATCCGTATACCCGTTCACATGGTGGAAACAATAACCAAGGTTAAAAAGGTATCAAGCCAGCTATTGCACGAAAACGGTCACGAGCCTACCGCAAAGGAAATCGCCGACAAGCTCGGTATTTCGGTTGAGCGTGTACGCGAGATAATCAGAATATCGCAGGATCCTGTTTCCCTTGAAACGCCTATAGGCGAAGAGGAGGACAGTCATCTTGGTGACTTTATTCCCGACGAGGACGCTCCGGCACCCGCAGAGGCAGCCTCCCGCACCCTGCTAAAGGAACAGCTGAGCGAGATACTCGGTACGCTTACCGACCGCGAGGAAAAGGTACTCAGACTGCGCTTCGGTCTTGAAGACGGACGTCCGAGGACTCTTGAAGAAGTGGGCAAGGAATTTAATGTGACACGGGAAAGAATAAGACAGATTGAGGCAAAGGCACTCAGGAAGCTCAGGCATCCCTCAAGCTCAAGGACTTTCTGGACTGATAAGGTGGCAAAATGCACATTACTCTTGAAACCGACTATGCTATCAGAATTGTTGATTTTCTAGCGAAAAATAAAACTCGTTTCGACGCAAAGACCATTTCTGACAGCACAAACGTTCCGCAGACCTTTGCGCTTAAAATCCTTCGCAAGCTGGGCTCAGGCGGAATTGTCACCTCATACAAAGGCGCTAAAGGCGGCTATGAGCTTTCTGCCCTTCCGAGCGAGCTTTCAGTTTATGACGTGGTAGAAACCATGGAAGGTACATACCGCTTCAGCAGATGCCTTGACGGTCACTATAACTGCAACCGAAGTGAAAATGAGCTGCCATGTACTTATCAGATGGCATTTGCGCGTATTTCCGGCATCGTATGCGACGAGCTGAAAAAGCTTAAATTTGATGAATTTATAAAATAGCTATTGACACAACCGACTGTTTGTGGTATAATAGATACCGTTAAGTTTTGGAGATTACTCCAGATGTGAGAAAGGGTTTTCGTTATGACTTATAAAGAGAGTTTTATCAAGTTTATGGTTGACAGCGGAGTTCTTACATTCGGAGAGTTTACTCTGAAAAGCGGTCGCAAGGCTCCTTATTTTATAAATACAGGCAATTATAAGACCGGCGCACAGCTTGCAAAGCTCGGTGAGTTTTACGCAGAGTGCATAAATGAAAACAATATCGAAGCCGATGTTTTATTTGGTCCGGCGTACAAGGGTATTCCCCTTTCGGTAAGCGCCTGCGTTGCTTTGTTCAACAAATTTGGCACAGATGTCAGCTACTGCTTTGACAGAAAAGAAGTCAAGGATCACGGCGAGGGCGGTATGTTTGTAGGCAAGCAGCTTACTGACGGAGACAAGGTTGTCATCATTGAGGATGTAATGACCTCCGGCAAGGCTTTACGCGAAGTACTCCCCAAGCTTAAAGGTGCGGCTGATGTTAATATCACTGCTATGGTTATTACCGTTGACCGTATGGAAAAGGCACTTGACAGTGATATGAGTGCTGTTCAGTCCGCTGATAAGGAGTTCGGCGTAAAGGTTTATTCCATCGTAAATATCAATGATATAATCGCTGCAATTGAAAACGGCGTAATTGACGGCAAACAGTATCTTGAGGCGATGAAGGAATACCGCAGTAAATATGGCGTTGAGTATTAAATAAAAGTTAATAAAGGCCTCACATGAGGTCTTATATCGAGGTGTGGCTCAGTTTGGTAGAGCGCTGCGTTCGGGACGCAGAGGCCGTGGGTTCGAATCCCGTCACCTCGACCAAATAAGCACGGTAATTTTGATACAATGGTATCTGAAACTACCGTGCTTTTTCTTTTTGCCTAAAAACCTTTATTAAAAGGGTTTTAGGCTTTTTTACTTTTTATGGATAGTTTCGTTGTGGCATTGAACCACACTTTTTGCAGCTCATTTCGGTGGATAATTGCGAGAAAGGAAATCACACTGAAACTATTCCTCTTTGCCAAGGCAAGTCTCTCTAAAGCCGCCGTTGGCTCAGTAATTACATTCGGCGGATTTTTTCTGTTGTGTAAAAAACAGATTCAATAATTAACCTGATAAATTCTCAGGCTTTCATTGAATATCTTAATGACTTCATCTCTGTTCAGCGGCTTATATCCACCCTCCATTGGCAGAGTAAGCTCGGCAAGCTTTTCAAGGTCGGATTCCGTAACACCAAATTCGGAAATGTTCATTACAACGCCTATCTCCTGCATCCACTTTTCCATTTCGGCAAGACCGTCCTCGGCGATATGCTCCTTGCTTTTACCTTCGGAAGATACATTCCAGACATTTTCCGCAAACCTCACGAATTTGTCAAGACCATAGGGCATAATGTAACGGTAATAAGCAAGAGATACTGCGGCAAGCGTCATTCCGTGAGTAGCATTTGTATAGCCGCCCACCGCCTGACCAAGCATATGCACAGTCCAGTCGGTTGATTTTCCTTTTGCAATAAGCGTGTTCAGTGCCCATGTGGCAGTCCACATTATATTGCTCCTTGCTTCATAATCCTGCGGATCATTTACGGCAATTCTGCTTGAGTGAATGAGTGAGCGCATAAGCCCCTCGGCAATATAATCGCTTGTGTTGTCGTCATTTCCCGAAAAATACTGCTCGCAGATATGGTTGAAAATATCGTAAATACCCGATACCATCTGATATTCAGTGAGAGTCATAGTATATCTTGGATCCAGTACGGTAAACCTCGGCATAACTTCTTCACTTGCAAAAACATGACCTATTTTCTGCTTTGTTTTTTCGTTGGTGATGACAGAGCCTGCGTTCATCTCCGAGCCTGTTCCGACCATTGTAAGAACACAGCCGACGGGGATTATTTTGCAGTCGGGTTCTTCAAATCGAATGAAATATTTCTCCCAAGGGTCGTCGCTGCAATTAACCGAAACGGCAACAGCCTTTGAGTAGTCGCAGACAGAACCGCCGCCTACGGCAAGGATAAGGTCAGCCTTGTGCTTTCTTGCAATATCTGTACCCTCGTACAGCTTTGCAAGAGTGGGGTTTGGCATAACGCCGCTTATCTCCGCAACGTCCTTGCCGCAGTTTTTCAGTATGCGGGTAACCTTGTCATAGATACCGTTCTTTTTTATTGAGCCTCCGCCGTAAACAAGAACAACATTCTTGCCGTACTTAGGCAGTTCCTCATTCAGATTTATCAGAGAATCCTCTCCGAAGTAAAGCTTGGTTGGATTGCAGTATGTGAAATTTCCTAACATTTTTTATTCCTCCTGTTGATTGTTTTCATCGCCGTAAACTTCCTTAGCCATACGAAACGCCGCCCAGGCATTGGGCCAGCCTGCATAAAAGGCAAGGTGTGTGAGTATTTCAGCCATCTCTGTTTTTGTGACGCCATTCTTTTTCGCTTCCGAAAGATGATACGCAAAAGAATTATCCACCATACCCTTGCTTACAAGAGCAGAAACAGTAACTATCGAGCGCATTTTCAGAGAAAGCTTGTCCTCTCTCGACCATACCTCTCCGAAAAGCACATCATCATTCAGCTCTGCAAATTTCGGAGCAAAATCGTTCAGGGCATCTCTGCCCGCTGTTTGTCTTACCGACATAATAGCACCTCATTTCAGCTTGTCATATTCATCATCGGAAACAGGCTCGCACCACTCGGTACGACAGTTTTCACCCGGCACTTCTATGGCGAGATGCTGAAAAGCGCTGTCCTTTGCCGCACCGTGCCAATGCTTCACGCCTGTGGGAATATGCACCACATCTCCCGGTTCAAGCCTTCTTGCAGGCTGTCCATACTCCTGATACCAACCATAGCCTGCGGTAACAAGCAGTATTTGTCCGCCGCCTTTATCGGCGTGGTGGATATGCCAGTTGTTGCGGCAGCACGGCTCAAAGGTGACGTTTCCGATTAAGACCTGTTCCTTTGACAGCATATTCAGATAGCTTGTTCCTATAAAATAATCGGCGAAGGCTGTATTTTCATTTCCCATAGGGAATACGCTCATTTCGTCCATTTCGTTCACTCCTTTATCCATTTTTCGATTTCTTTTTCCGACTTGTCCGCATAGCTCCCACGAATTGCAAGACCTTTTCCGACCTTAGCGTTGGGACAAATCCTGCAAATATCCTTGATACTGTTTCCCATACCGCTGCCTTCGTGTGTACAGAACGGCATAATTTTCTTTCCGCTCAAATCGAAATGCTCCAAAAAAGTAAATACTGCCATTGGCATTGTACCCCAATAATTTGGGAAACCGAGATAGATAATGCTGTATTCATCAAGGCTTTCGGGATAGCTTTTAAGCTTCGGACGGGCGTTTCTGTTCTGATCGGAACGAGCCTGCTCAATGCAATCGTTGTAGACTTTTGAATATGGCTCTGCCTGCTCAATTCTGAACATATCCGCACCCGTAAGCTGCCGGATTATCTCTGCCGCAGCTTCGGTATTGCCCTTATCAAGCATTTTCAGCTGACCGTTCATATAGTTTTCATCGGCTCTGGAATAATAGACAATAATTTTATCGGACATACTGCACCTTCTTTCATATTTATTATCTTAAATTATACTACAATTTGCCTTGACATGGAATATCCGATATGTTATTATAATATTAACCATAAGTTTATACTAACAGAGAGGACTCAATATGTATAACCCTGTTCTTGATACATTCATCACCGTTGCCGAATGCGGCAGCTTTACTAAAGCATCCGAGCTGCTGTATATTTCCCCAACAGCCGTTATGAAGCAGATGAATACCCTTGAAGCTCACCTTGACTTAAAGCTGACAGAGCGCACTCCCACGGGAGTTAAGCTTACTGCGGCAGGAGAAATAATATACCGTGACGCACAGTTTATGATAGACTATTCAAAAAAATCATTAGCTGAAGCAAAGGCAGCGGAGCATTCCTATGACACGACCTTTTGTGTGGGGACATCACTTCTCAATCCTGCAAAGCCTTTTATGGATATATGGTATCGTGTGAACAAAAAGTTTCCCGATTACAAGCTTCATCTTGTTCCCTTTGAGGACGATCACGAGGGAATCTTATCCGAGATAAAAAAGCTGGGCGAAAAGTTTGATTTTCTTATTGGCGTATGCGATTCAAAGGCTTGGCTGTCACTTTGCAATTTTTTTCCCCTTGGACGATACAAGAAAATGATTGCGGTTTCAAGGGAACATCGACTTGCCCGTAAAAACCGCATAGGTCTTGAAGATCTGTACGGCGAAACGCTTATGATGGTGAAAAGGGGAGATTCAGGCGTGAATGATTTTATCCGAAACGACCTTGAAAATAATCATCCGCAGATACACATTGAGGATACGCCGCAGTTTTACGATCTTTCCGTATTCAACCGCTGTGCAGAAACGGGAAATGTGCTGCTAACCATTGAATGCTGGCAGGAGGTTCACCCGGGACTTGTTTCAATTCCCGTCAACTGGGATTACAGTATTCCTTACGGTCTGCTTTACAGCCTTAATGCCCCCGATGATGTGAAAAGGTTTGTTGATGAAGCTGCTAAGCTTGCAGGAAAGGAAATGTAATAACGGTCTGATTTTGTTCAAAATAACAGTTTTCAGCATTTGATTTGCAGTTGACTATAAAATACTCGAAAGGCTGAAATGTGTCTGTTAATACATAAAGCAAAGGACTTGCCCTCGATTGCTGGTGACAAGTCCTTATATTTTTTGATACGTTCTGACTGTCTGTAGATTATCCTTATCGTAAGAACGCATTTAGTGCAATGACCGTATAGAAGTATTCAAACACTAATGGTTATTGACTAAACGGCGGCTATAATACATATGAAAAGAATGGATAATCAAAATGATTAATAATGAACATGCTATCAATAACAAATGAACTTGCCTAACGAGAATAGGCAGCTTGTAGCTGATCACCGCGTTTGGCGGGATATAACGCCTGTGGAACTCATAGATAAATAGACG
>CAMEKZ010000054.1 GCA_945921635.1 uncultured Clostridia bacterium | reverse complement strand
AATCGCGTCATGTCAAAGCCGTTTTTTCAGATATGCTGCAAGGAAAACTACAACTGCGAAACCCGCCCGCTTCTTGATACCACCGCGCCGGTTCATTATGCCGTATTCAGCGATATGAAGCACATCGGCTTTACCGACGCAAAATTCTGTGTCCCGATAAAGGCTTTGGTCGGTAAAATGGAACCGCTTATTATGTACAAGCACCTTTCGGATATACATATCCGCTTTTTTGACAAGTACCTGAAAAAGCTGCCCGATACAGAGATTCCGTCAGGCGAAAAGGACGGTATAAGCTACAGATAAATATTTCATGAGGATAAAGCTATGATAAAGGAACTTATCCACGATCCGTTTTTTCTCGGTGTAAAATCCGAGACGGCAACCGAAGAAGATTTACAGACCGCTCGCGACCTGCTTGACACGCTTACCGCGCACAAAAGCAAGTGCGTAGGCATGGCGGCTAACATGATAGGCATCCGCAAGCGTATCATCGTATTTGACAACGAGGGCGAATACATGATTATGTTAAACCCCGAGATTATCAGAAAATCGGGTGTGTACGAGACCGCAGAAGGCTGTCTTTCTCTGCTCGGCGACCCGCGAAAATGCACGCGGTACAAGAGCATAAAGGTAAAGTGGCAGAACGAAAATTGTCAGACGCGGATAAAGACCTTTGAAGGCTTTACCGCGCAGATTATACAGCATGAAATCGACCATTGCGACGGGATTCTGATATAGTGATATGGATATGAGGTTTGACCTGCTGCGCCGAAAGGCTATGGACTTATTTTTCCCGGAGCGCTGTGCCTTTTGCGGATGTCTGATAGATTTTGAAAATCATTTATGCGAGGATTGCAAGGAGCAGTACGAGCGCAATTACAAATGCAACGAGATTGGCGGTATAAAGGTATATTCCGCTTGTGCCTACAGCGGGCTTAACCGCTCTGTGGTACTCGGCGCTAAAACCGACCGCGATGGTGCAAAGCTTGATTTTATGGCTCATGAAATAAGCCGCTGTCTGTATGCTTTTCGTCCGAAAATAAATCAGGAGCTTGATATAATCATACCCGTGCCGATGTACCGTACAAGCAAGCTTATGCGCGGGTATAACCAGAGCGAAAAAATATCCCGTGAGCTGTCGCGCCTGCTTTGCGTGCCTACGGCAAATGCCGTTCGGAAAATCCGTCGCACAAAGCAGCAGAAAACGCTTACTGCCGCGGGTCGTGCCGAAAATCTGTCCGGCTGCTTTACCCTGTCGGATAAGATAGATTTAAGCGGTAAACGTGTACTGGTTGTCGATGATGTCACGACTACCGGAGCGACGCTTGCCGAGATATGCCGCACGCTGAAAAGTGCGGACTGCAAGGAAATAATATGTGCCGCGTTTGCAAAAACCGGGCACGAAAGCGATAACAACAATAACGGAAAAGGAAAATATGTTTGAAAAATCACCGATTTTTCAAACCCGTTGTTCGTGCCTTGGCAAATTCTCTCGGCACAAACTGCCTCAATTGGAAAGGAATGATTATAATATGCTTGAAGCAGGAATGAAAGCACCCGATTTTACACTTTGCGACAAGGACGGAAAGGAGGTCTCGCTGTCGGATTTTCTCGGCAAAAAGGTAGTTCTGTACTTCTACCCTAAGGACAACACTCCCGGCTGTACAAGACAGGCGTGCGCCTTTGCGGGGGCGTACGCACAGTTTAAGGCTAAGAATGTCGAGGTTATCGGCATAAGCAAGGACAGCGTGGCGTCGCATATCAAATTTGCCGAGAAATACAATCTGCCGTTTATTCTGCTCTCCGACCCCGAGCGAAAGGCTATCGAGCCTTACGGGGTATGGCAGGAAAAGAAGCTGTACGGCAAGGTAAGCATGGGAGTAGTCCGCACGACGTTTATAATTGACGAAAACGGAAATATCGAAAAGGTCATGAAAAAGGTAAAGCCAGATACAAATGCGGCGGAGATTCTGGCGGAGATTTAAGACGGGTAGTCAATAGGTTTTAAATCTTTCGTGCATTGGCTGTTTTTACATGAATATTCCCATAAGAAAAGCCCTTACTTTCGAGATAAGGGCTTTTCGGGTTATTTCGGGATAAATTCTATTTTCAAAGTCATATCCATTCCAGCCGCCAGTTTACGCAGCGTCTTTAAAGATGGATTTCCGTTTCCGTTTTCCAGCTTGCTTATGTCGCCTTGTGCTATACCGGTTCTGTCAGACAAGGCTTTTTGTGTCATTCCCTTGGATTTACGGGCGTTAATCATTGCTTGAATAACGGCAAATTCGGGCTCAAGAGCTTCATATTCCGCTTTGAACTCGGGGTTTTCCATTTGCTCCGAAAAGTATTCTTCAAAATTAGTCGCCATAGTCTTATTCCTCCTTTTCGCTCATCAAGTTTGTTTCCATATATCTATGCGCATTATTCATAATACTCATTTACTTTATAATTATCACGCAGTTTTTCTTGGATAATGTTTTCAAAGCAATACAGGTCATTTTTCATATCAGGCATTAAAATACATTTTTACTTCCGAAGCTTTCTGAAACAGCAACTTAAAATCCGGTATTATTATTTAAGTAATTCGTTCGGTAGCGCTTTGCACGGCTTATCTCAGACGGCGGAGTTTTTTGCGTTTTCTTTATAAAACCGTGTGTAAGTATTGCTTTTCTACCAGAAACAAAAAAATACAAAACACGTGTAATATCTGTGCTTACTTTCGCTCTGAGCTCAAAAATCCCGTCTCCCAAATACTTTGAATACGGTTCGCGTAAATCAGAGCCGTTTTCTTTTAGTAAAAAAATTGTGCGTAGCATTTTTGCTCTCATCTTTATGTCTAAGCTATTTAAAAATTCTTTTGCCGGACAGCTTCCGTCAGAATTAGTGTAATAAATAATTTCATATTCCTCCAAAAAAACACTCCCTTCTGATTATAGAATTTATCCTATATTTATTATATTCTATTTTTGAGAATTTGTCAATAATGAAATTCGTACCGAAAAGCAAAAAACCGCAGCGCCGTTTTTTGCTCTGCGGTCTAAAATATTACTCCCCGTCCGTCTTAAACTCCTCTACCCTGTTTGCCTTATCCTTCCTGATATGCTTTATACACGCGGCGAGCCAGTAGTAAATCGGTATCGTCAGAAATACGACCCATGTCGGATGCCAGCAACCGTATACGCAGCCCACAGCCAGGAACACAACCAAAACCAGTACCGGATAAGGAAAACGCGTCATACTGCGGTGCTTTACCGCAGATATAAGGCCCTCGAAAAGCGGTATTGTGAGTATGATTATCCACATCGGGTGCCACAAGCCCGCAAACACGCCCGCACATAAATAACCGGTTATGCAGGCTATAGGAAACGGAAACTTGTTTATCTTCTTCTTTGCTATGCAGGACACTATGCCGTCAAACAGCGGTATAGCAAAGAACAACAGCCAGTTTTTGCTCCAGTCGTTAAAATAAAAGCCGGTGAAAATATACGCCGCTATAACCAAAAGCCCAAACGGAAGTGTAGTAAGCAGCATAAGCTTTGCGCTCATGTATTGCTTATTATCTTCGTGCCCGTGATGAGAACAGCACACATGAGCGTGCTCGCAGTCGCCCCAGTGCTTTTGCTCTCCGTTTACAAAAATTCCGTTCCTGTCGATATGTACGTTGTCGCCGTTTTTCTCGGTTACATGGATACCGTCCCAGCCGACATGGACATAATTTTCATCGTCTTCTACATGAATACCGTTCGGTCCGATATTTACCTTGTCCTTTCCGTCGCTATATTCTCGGAAATTATTATCACAGCCGCCGTTTTCCTGCCGGGTTTCATCATAGGTATTTTCATTGTCAAAGCCACCGTCCTGAGACTTTTCTTCTTCCTGCGGCTTGTCCTCATACTTCGGGATTTCGTCCTCGGTTTTCAGCAGCTCGTCAAGAGATACATTATAAAGACGTGCCAGCATAATAAGATTATCAGTGTCGGGTGACGCCTCGCTGCGCTCCCACTTTGATACCGCCTGACGGCTTACCCCTATTTTTTCGGCAAGCTGTTCCTGCGAGAGATTGTTTTTCTTTCTCAGCTCAACAAGTCTGTTTGCAATTTCAATATTCATATATACCTGACCTTTCAAATACAAATCTTCGTATATGTTCATATCTTTATATGAACACGCTGTAACACAATCGGAATTGCGCGCCCCTTGTGATGAATTTACTATAGCATTTTTTCGACGGTTGCGCTATACATTTCGGTTTTCATTTTCGGATTTTGCCCGCAACTATTGGTTGCATCGGCTTTATAAAGCCAAAAACAAGGCTTTTTTCTCTCAAAAGTTTTTTCCATCGAAAATTCGTGACTTTACATATATTTACATAAAACATACAAAACACTTAATAAGTAAAAAACCCACGCACCGTTAAAATCGTCATTTCGGCGCGTGGGTTTTGCTGTCCGCCCATTATTTTATTTTTATTTATAACCGTTCAGTTTGTTATTTTTTATGTAGCTTGCAAAGTCAACATACGCATAATCGAGGTCAACATCGCCCTCTATTCCGCTGATGCTTCCCTTCCAGGAATACTGCCAGATAAAATACTGCCTGTCGTAAGACGGTTTATCTACTCCGACATGAGCGACCCAGACGGGATATTCGCTTAGGCTGTCCATATCGAGGTAATAATCGAGAAAAGACGCGTAAGAATAAATCATCGGCATATATCCCGCTTTTTTAATCTCGTCACAGAATGCGGCGGTCATTGCGGTAAGCGTTTCTTTTGAATAGCCGTTGTTTATATACCAGTTATCCTCAATATCAAAAATGATAGGATAAGACACATCATAGCCCTGAATAAGGCTGAGCACCATGCGTGCCTCGTCGCGTACCTCGTCTACCGTCTCACCGTAGCAATAATGATATACTCCGACATTTATGCCGTTTTTCGCCGCACCGAGCATATTATCGTGAAATTCCGAATCCGAGGTCATCGGGTAGTCATCGTTTAATCTGCCGCGGCTACTGCGGATTATAGCGAAATCTATACCCGACTGCTTTACCTTTGCCCAGTCTATATCACCCTGCCATGCAGAAACATCAATTCCTTTCAGCGCGTCGCAGGTGTAGAGTGACAACGCCTGCGCGGTCATCGAATTATCGGTGTACGCCTTGCGGTTGTCGGTGACATATCCTCCGTCTGTGTTCATGAATGAGCCGGATAGTGAATATTTTGAGTTTTCTCCGAGTGTAACCGCGCCGCTGTTAGTGACTCCTGCATTTTTCAGCACGGAAAGCGAGCCGGATATATTAGTATTGCTGTTCGCTCCGAGCTGTAACGCACCCGCGACGGTAAGGCTTCCGCCGTATATATCAACAACCGACAGAGCGGTAATACTTCCTGCCGAATAAATTGTACCGTAGGAGTACAGCGCCGAATTTTCGCCGAACTGCGCACTTCCGAGCAGCGAAACCTGCGCCTCGCTTGTACAAAGCAGCTCTCCCAATACATCGACCGACGAGCCTGCACCTGCGGCAAGTATGCCGCTCACGGTGAAATCAGAACCGGCGCCTGTCGAAAGGGTACCCGAAACATTTACCGATGCGCCGTTTTCGACTGATAAAGCACCGTCTATAGTAAGCGAGCTTCCGGCGGGTACGCTTATATTGCCGCCTCTGAGCACCGTTATACGGCTGCCCGCGGGCAGGGTAAAGCTTCCGCTTACGCTTATGTTATCGGAGATAAAATATGTACGTTCTGCCGCAAGAGCCGAGCATCCGTCCCAGGTGAACGGATTTGCCGCCGCGGCGGCAACAGGCAGAGCAGAAGCGCCGAATATCAATACCGCGGACAAGCCCGCGGCAATTATGCGTTTATGCAGCTTCATCAACAAATCCTTTAACAATTTATGCTGTGGGTTGAAAAAAGGACAACCCCTATCTTAAATATATATATAATTATTTTCTCATAAAATCACCCTTTTGTCAACATTTTGCGGGGATAAATACGAAAATCGCGCCGATATTTAGGAAAAGTGAAAGAATAACCGCAGAAATTTTTGTTGATATTGACAGGGCTTTGCTAATAAAAAGCTTGTCAATCCGCATTGGTTTACAAATATGCTATTGTATAAAACCGCCTTTTTTCGGAAAAATGAATATATAATTAAACAAATGAAAGGTACGATTTTATGGATATAATAAATGTCATACTGACCTCTTTGCTGTCGGTGCTTACTTTATTTCTGATAGCGAAAATCATGGGGCACAAGCAGGTGTCACAGCTTGACTTTTTCGATTATATAACAGGTATAACCATAGGCTCTATCGCGGCGGAGCTTGCGACCGAGCTTGAAAACCCGTGGCAGCCGCTTATAGCTATGATAATCTACGGCGGTAACGCCATAACGCTGAGCATTCTGACAAGCAAATTTCCGCGTGTGCGAAAATATGTAAACGGTACGCCCACGATAATAATGAACAACGGAAAAATATACCGTGAAAACATGAAAAAAGCAAAGCTTGATCTGAGCGAATTTATGGTAATGTGCAGGCAGGAGGGCTATTTCAATATAAACGACATACAGACGGCTGTTTTTGAATACAACGGCAGGCTGTCGATACTTCCCGTCTGCGACAAGCGACCTGCAAACCCGTCTGATATGAACTTAATGCCCGCGCCCGATACGATTTTTACCGAGGTTATCATGGACGGCAGAATACTGGGCGAAAATCTGCGGCGTATGGGGCTTGACGCAAAGTGGCTTGAACAGCAGGTAAAATCGCAGGGCTATCACGGTGCAAAGGACATCTATCTCGGTGTCTGTGACGAAAATCACAACCTGTCGTTGTATAACGGAAAATAAACGTGCAGTAACACATTTTTTGGGGCGGTGCATAGTGTATTACAGTCCTTGAGAAAACAGTGACTTGTAATCGTACTAATTGAGTACGCGTTTTTAGCAAGCATGATTGACTTGCGGGCGAGGCGGTGATATAATTTAGTAAACAGCTAAACGGAGGTAGTTTTATGTGTACGGCGGCAACATACAAAACAAAGGATTTTTATTTCGGCAGGACGCTCGACTACGAGTTTTCCTACGGTGACGAGGTTACGATAACCCCGCGCAATTTCGCGTTCAATTTCCGCGAGGCGGGTATATTAAACAGCCACTATGCGATAATCGGCATGGCGTATATATCAGGCAATTATCCGCTCTACTATGACGGAATAAACGAAAAGGGGCTCGGCATGGCGGGACTTAACTTTGTCGGAAACGCAAGGTACAACAAAGCCGTACAGGGCAAGGACAACATCGCCCAGTTTGAATTTATCCCGTGGATTTTATCCCAATGTGCAAGCGTAAAAGAGGCGCGCGAACTGCTCGGAAGAATAAATCTCACCAACACCCCCTATTCCGCACAGCTCCCCGTGGCACAGCTCCACTGGATAATATCCGACCGTGACAGCGCGATAACGGTAGAGGCCGTTGACAAGGGCTTAATGATATACGACAACCCCGCGGGAGTTTTGACAAACAACCCGCCGTTTGACGAGCAGATGTTCATGCTGAATAATTATATGCACTTATCACCAAAACAGCCGAAAAATCTGTTTTCGGCGGGTCTCCCGCTGTCCACCTACAGCCGCGGCATGGGTGCGCTCGGGCTGCCGGGTGATTTGTCCTCTCAGTCGCGTTTCGTAAGGGTTGCTTTTACAAAGATGAACTCTATTTCGGGTGACAGCGAGAGCGAGAGCGTAAGCCAGTTCTTTCATATATTAGGCTCGGTTGACCAACAGCGCGGCTGTTGTGAGGTGGACGAGGGAAAGTACGAAATTACGCTTTACACCTCCTGCTGTAACGCGGACAAGGGCATTTATTACTACACGACCTACGAAAACCATCAGATAACCGCGGTGGATATGCACAAGGAAAACCTTGATGGCGACAGCATCGTGCATTATCCGCTGATAAAGGGCGAGCAGATAAGGATGCAGAACTGAGCGCCTGATTAACCCACGTTTTTTCATAACTCTACGGAGCGTTTATTGTACTCATGCGCTTTCTTTGCTATAATGGATTTGTAAAGGAGGCGCACAATATGGATAATGCAAAAATCGGCAGTTTAATCTATAAACTGCGTAAAGAGAACAATATTACACAGCTTCAGCTTGCCGAAAAGCTGAATATAAGCGACAAGGCGGTATCTAAATGGGAGCGGGGGCTCGGCTGCCCCGACATTTCCCTGCTTTCGGATTTATCGGATATATTCGGTGTGGATTTGGAAATGCTGCTTTCGGGAGAGCTTAACGCAAATCCGTCCTTTCACGGCAACATGAAAAATATAAGCTTTTATATCTGTCCTGTCTGCAATAACCTTATAACCTCGATGTCAGATGCTGCCGTTTCATGCTGTGGGAAAAAGCTGAACAAAATGACGCTGCAAAAAGCGCCTGACAACGAAAAGCTTTCGGTAGAAATCGTCGAAAACGACTTTCTTATTTCCTCCGAGCACGAAATGAGCAGAGAGCATTATATTTCATTTGTCGCGTTCGCAACAAGCGACAGCATAATAATGCGCCGTCAATATCCCGAGTGGGGATTGCAGGCGCGCATACCCGTGTACGCCCACGGCCGGCTTATATGGCATTGTACGCGGCACGGACTGTTTTATATGGATATATAATAAATACCCTGAGAAGACGCAAATCTCTCAGGGTATAATCATTATCGGGGATAATGTCAGAAATTCGAGCCGTTCCAGCCCCAGTTTTCCGTGCACATATAGCTTACATATATCCTGTCGGCGGGTATTCCGAGCGTATCGGACAGCAATCCGGTTATGCGGCCTGTAAGCGTATTCAGGGCGTTTGGCGAAGCGTTTCCGTACAAGCTTACCTCTACCATAGCGGCTGGCTCTTCTGTACCTTTGAAGTAGAGCTTATATTCGTCCTCGATACCGACCATGAGCCAACCCTCGGACTTTCCGGGGATTGCGGTGATTGCGCGGCCGAGAGCGGATTTGATTTCTTCAGCCTTTTCGGCGGGAACCTTTGCGTTGGTTTTTACATTGATAAAGGGCATGGTAAATTCTCCTTTGTAGTTTTGTCCGGCAGATGCCGGCGGGGTTAATTTTATTATAGCGGGTTTGGTATCAAAAGTCAACCTAACAAGAAAATCCACTTCCGGCACTCCTGCCGAAAGTGGATTTTATTATTCTGATATTCAATACAGACTTTTAGGGTCACTCCGCCCTAAGGCAGCCCTCTTTCATCCTCTTAGCATAATTATACAGCTCTGTTTATAAGCCGAGTTACTATTTTATTTGCTGTTTTCATTTTTTCTACGCAACAAATCAACAGTATGCTGTAAAAGCTCGACATCTTCATCGGGCAAATCGCTGATGTCAAGATACCGCTGTTTCTTATCAATCCCGAGCAGATAATCAGTCGACACATGAAAAACATTTGCAAGCTTTATAAGCACCTCCGGAGAGGGGTTGCGCTCGGACTGCTCGTAATAACAGATAGTAGCTTTGGTAACCCAGATTTTTTCGGCTAACTGACCTTGGGTAAGTCCTGCCTGTTTTCTCAATTCTTTTAGTCGATCGCTGAAATTAACCATATTCGCACCTCCGCTTAACTATTAGTTTATCACAACGTTATAATAATATAGTTGATTTTAAGTGAGAATTTAGTTGAGTTTTCGGATAGTATGTGCTATAATTGAGGAAAGGTTCTTTCTTCTTATTCATATTGTACATATAAAATGGACATCGGTTATTCTTTTTGTTTTCTTATTCTGTTCGGTAGCTTTTCAGTAAACTGTATCTGCAACTGCCAAAAGTCAAAAATATACGGAGTGATTACCCTTCAGTATAATTTTCAATTAACGAAATAAAACCATTGACTTTTTTGTCTTTTGTGCTATAATCTATGTTGATACAATTGAATATGAAAGCACCGTAACATCTCCCTAAAATTCACCAAACACTATGAGCAGCTTAAATTAAAGCGCCCTACAAACAATCTTATTATTCTACAGGACAATTATTATGAAACGATTAAACACTACCACCAACGAAAAAAACACACCCAAAAAAGGCAAAAATGCTTTCTCTGTAAATGACAGCACAACCGCAGTAAAAAAAGCGGCGGATAAAAAACACAAACACAATCCGCGTTTTAAAACAGTGGCTGTCATTTTGCTTTTGTCTTTAATCACAGTCTGTATATGCACTTCGCTTTTTACCGTATACATGCTGTATCGGCGATATCAGAACAATCCGGAGCACAGCGCAGGAAAACCGTCTCCCCACATTTTATCTGTAAGCGGTCTGGATACTCAAAACGGCGACGGGAGCTATACTGTTACAATAACAGCGGTGGACAGCGAGAATAAAACCGACGAACTTTTATGTTATTTTGGTGCAAAGTCACAGCCAGAGCTTATTGAAGACAGCGAATGGCTGAATATGACGGACGGCGTATATACATACAATGTCTTCGACACGGGGAGCTATTACATATTTGTAAGCGACAGATACGGAAATATTGCGGATGTCGGCAAAACCGAGATTGTAATAAATGCGATAAAATCAATTACGATAAATCCCGCCGACCCGTATATGAACATAGGTATGGTGCAAAACCTCACAGCCGAGCTTGATATGGCAGGAGAAAACGACAGTACAATAGTGTGGAACAGCTCGAACGAAGATGCGGTCACCGTAAAAGACGGAAGGGTCACGGCGCTTGCCGTGGGAAAAGCCGTCATAACCGCTACCGCCTCAAACGGCTTAACTGATGAGCTGGAAATCACCGTCACCGACCTTCTCCGCGCCCCTCGACTTTCAAGCGAAAAGCCGCTTTACTCTGCGGGAATATATACCGAGGAGCAGGCAAAGCTTATTGACACCGTGCTCGAAAGCCGTGTAATTACCGCTGGGTACGGTACGCGCGCGGGAGTAGTCGCGGCGGCGCGCTTTATACCTCTTGAATTTAAGTACAAGATACCCTATTTTTACGAAAACGGCAGACTGGACGCAAACCCCGACCGACCCGTATGCGACGGTGAGGGCAGATTTTATCACAAGGGTCTGTATCTTACGCACAGCAAATTCGAGGTGCTTGACAAAACAAAGATACGCTTCGGCCCCGCTACATGGGGCGAGCCGCTTACAAACTGGGAAGATATCGGTCACCTTGTCCCCGGTGCAAAATATGCAAACGGCATGAGCTGCTCGGGCTTTATCTCGTGGTGCTTTTTAAACGGCGGCGTGCCACTCGGAGATGTCGGCGCGGGAGATACCCCCGAGTACGACTGGGAGCTTTGCGACTACGGCGAGCGCATCGAACTTACCGAGGAGCTTATGCGAAGCGACAGGGTCAAGGTCGGTGATATGATAGGCTGTGACGGACATATTGCGCTTATCGTGGGGCTTGACGATGAAAACGTTTATGTAGCCGAGTCACTCGGAAACGGGATAGTTATTGCGGTACACGGCAGGTACGATGATGTGCTGACCTGCGGAGATTATTCGTATGTGATGCTACTTGACGAGGTTTATGCAAAGCATAACGGCACGGGAGATTTGACGGATATGTGGACGGATTATCCGGAAAACGAGGATAACAAATAGCGGATAATCAGACCGTTTTTAAAGGATAAAGTGTAGATATAAAAAATCGCAGTAGCAAAATTTGTTACTGCGATTTTTGTATATAATAGATGGCTTGTTAATAATCACTCCGCCCTAAGGCAGCCCTCTTTCATCTTCTTGGCATAATTGTACAGCTCGTCACCCGCGTTCTCCCCATACTGCTCGATTATCTTCACAATCGCGCTTCCGACAATTACTCCGTCTGCAAGAGCCGAATACTTCTGCGCCTGCTCGGGCGTGTTTATGCCAAAGCCTACCGCCGCGGGCTTGTCGGAATACTTGCGTACAGCCTCGACTATCGAGCCGATGTCGGTCTTTATCTCGCTTCGCATACCGGTTACACCCATTGAAGATACGATATAGATATATCCCTTTGCCTCGCTTGCGATAAGCTTTATTCTGTCCTCGGAGGTCGGCGCAATAAGCGAAATTATGTCTATGCCGTGCTTTTCTGCCGCTCCGCTTATTTCGCCCTTTTCCTCAAACGGCATATCGGGTACGATTATACCATCCGCGCCTATCTCAGCGCACTTTTTGAAGAAATTGTCCGCGCCATATTTAAATACGGGGTTTAAATATGTGAGGAAAACTATCGGCGTGTCGGGATATTTTTCTCTGACATTAGTAACAAGCGCAAATATCTTTTCAAGATTTGCCCCCGCCGCAAGCGCCCTGACGTTTGCCGACTGTATAACGGGACCCTCCGCTATCGGGTCGGAAAACGGTATGCCGATTTCGATAAGGTCTGCTCCGCCGTCGATAAGCCTGCCTATATATTCCTCGGTCTTTTCCATTGTCGGGTCGCCCGCAGTCAGAAATGCCACAAATGCCTTGTGCGTAAACGCGTTTTGTATTCTACTCATAAATCTTCACCCCTCTGTATCTTGCTATAGCCGCAACGTCCTTGTCGCCTCTGCCCGAAAGGCAGATAATAATCGACTCGTCCTTGCTGTAGTTATTTGCTATTTTCATCACATGAGCGACAGCGTGTGCTGACTCTATCGCGCAGATAATGCCCTCGGTTCGTGCGAGATACTCAAACGCATTTACCGCCTCGTCATCGGTGATAGGCACATACTGTGCCCTGCCGGTGTCGTGCAGGTTCGCGTGCTCGGGACCTATGCCGGGATAGTCAAGACCAGCCGAGATTGAATATACGGGCGCAATCTGTCCCTCCTCGTTC
>CAMEKZ010000053.1 GCA_945921635.1 uncultured Clostridia bacterium | reverse complement strand
GCGATGCGGTGGTGTTCCAGTTTATAAGCGGCTTTGTGCTGTTTGGCTTTATCTTCCTTGCAAACGACCCGCAGACCCTGCCCGTCACAAACGGCGGACGAATACTGTACGGTATCGCACTAGGAGTGATAACGGTCATTTTCAGAAATACCGCTCATATCGAGGGCGTATTCGTATTCTCGCTGCTTATAGTAAACGCGCTCTCGCTTTACCTCGACAAGCTCTCATGGAATATAGGCAGAGCGGTAAAGCAGGCGGTGCGCTATCTGCGCAGCAATCTCGGCTCGTTTGAGCGTATCTCAAAGGATGTAAAGCAGGGAAAGACCCCCGCGCTTACCGATACGCAGGAAATAATCATCGAGCCTGTAAACTTTAATATGCCCCCGATTGACAACAAGGTTACCAAGATAAAACGTAAAAAAAAGTCGGGATTTGCAAGATTTATGGATAATTTATCCGAAAAGCGCAAGAAAAAGCAGCGTGCGCGCTCACAGCAGAATAATATCAATGATATAAAGGAAAACACGGAGGACGGTAATGGCACAAGCAAAACAGATGAAGCCGACCAGAGAAAAGCGGACTGAGTTCAAGTTCACCCGCGATTTGTTTGACGGCATTGCAAAGCAGAACGTGGTGCTTATGACCGGTATAGTAAACGCACCGGTTGTCATTGCCGCGACCACCTTTAAAAAGGGCGTGGTAATCGCACTCGCGTTTGCAATAATATCGTTTCTGACGATACTCACCTGCTCGTTTATACCCAAGAAAATCGTTTATACCCTGAGGGTAATTATATATGCGCTGGTAGGCTCGGTTTATTATATCCCTACCGTGCTTTTGCTGGAAGAAATTTTCCCGCTGACGGTCGAGCTTATCGGAATATATATGCCGCTTATCATCACTAACGCGCTTATATTCTCCAAGACCGAAAGCCGGTTTTATTTGGAGTCGCGCGGCAGAATGGTCATTGACGTGCTGTTCTTTGTCATCGGATTCGGCGCGGTGTGCGTGGTCACCGGCGGATTTCGCGAGATTATCTGCTTCGGCACCTTTGCGGGCTTCAAGATACTTGATATAAGCATATCCGCGTTTGAGTCGCCGTTCGGCGGATTTATACTTGTCGGCATTATGGCGGGTATGTTCCGTGCGCTGTACAACTTCATGCGTAACCGCAGAATAAAGCAGAACGCCGAGGCACAGAATATTGCCGCCGCAGGATCGGTAAAGGCTGAGGGCGAAGATACGCACAGTCCTCTGCCCGAGCACATCGGCTAACCCCCTTTACGAAAGGTATTTGATATGGATAAGCTTGCACTTTTTATAAATGCCGCTATGCTTGCGATGTTTGTCGAAAACGCGATTTTTTCGCGCGCGCTCGGCACAAGCGTCGCGTTTTACGCCTCGCGTAAAAAAGAAAGCATAGTGGGACTGGGTCTGGGAATAACTTATGTTATCGTGGTATCCAGCTTTATCACCTACTGGATAGACGGCTGGCTCGCCGAATTTAAGTACTATTATGTTATCATGCCGCTTATATATACCGTGATAATCAGCATAGTATATACAGGAAGCCTGCTTCTGATATGGCGCTTTTTGCCGAAGGTATTCAAAAGTATAAAAAAATATGTGCACCTGTCGGTATTCAACGCCGCGGTGCTCGGCGCGCTGTTCTTAAACACGGTCTATCACGAGGATTTGTTTTCATATATCGGCTTTGGCGTGGGTATATCCGCAGGCTTTTTCATCGCGGTGTTCTTCCTGCATATAGCAAACGAGCGGCTTAACTCCCCGCTTATCCCCGCCGCCTTCCGCGGTATGCCGATAATGATGGTATTTGTAGGAATCATGTCGCTTGCGTTTTACGCGCTTACCGGCTACAACACAGGCGCGGCGGCATAAAATCCGATGTATATTCTCCCGCAAAAATAAATTTCTAAGGAACTAAACAGCCATGAAGAAAAAGGGTATAAAAATAAAGCGTTCTCACAGAAATCTGTACAAACGCCGCAAAAGCACGGGAAGAAAGGTGTTTGAAACTATCCTCCTGCTTGTTATTGTGGCGGCGCTGGTGTTTGTCGGCTACTCGGTGGCACCTCCGCTGATAAAATTCTTCTCCGATATGTCGTCCGACACCTCGCAGTCAAGCGAGCCGGTATGGACACCGCCCGAGCCTGTATCAAGCGACACCTCTGATACCGACAGTTCGGCGGCGGATACCTCATCGGGTACTGCCTCCACTACCGTAAAGCCTGAAGACAAGCCGGCAGAGGCTGCCGAACTTAACGCGGTAACCGCGCCTGCCTCCGCTCTCGCATCGCAGAAGGCGCTTGAGGCGTATCTCGATACCGCAGTCAAGAACGGTTACGACACGGTGGTATTCAACCTCAAAAATTCGACCGGAGAGCTGCTCTACAAGTCATCGGTAGCGTCTGTAAAGGACAACACCTATGTGATAAAGGGCACGCTTACCGCCGCACAGATAGTAAAGGCGTGCAAGGAAAAGGATATAACTCCCGCAGCATCGATATCCACACTGCGCGACCATCTGATTGCGAATGTCATCGAGGACAGCGGATATATAATCCCCAATGGTCAGTGGAGCTGGCTTGACGCGGCGCAAAGCAACGGCGGAAAGCCGTGGGCGTCACCCTATTCAAGCAGCACGGTAAACTATATCTCCGCATTGTCCGAGGAGCTTGCAAAGGCGGGCTTTGAGAATGTTATTCTTCAGAATACGATATTCCCCAAATTCCAGTATTATGATTACACCCTGCTTTCAAAGGAAGTACAGTCGGCTGACAGAAGCGACAAGCTTGCCGCAGTTGCTCAGTCTGCGGCGGCAAAGGCAAAGGCCGCAGGAGCTGATACGCTTGTACAGATAGACGCAGGCGAGCTGCTGACTATTAACGCAAGCGAATACAAGGGCAGTGCCGAAATATGGCTCAGCCGCGATAAAATGAAGGACTGCACCGTGCTTGTAACTATTGACACGGCAACGCTCGGCACGTCGCTTAAGCTTACCGAGGAAAAGACGCTTGCCGTAGACAAGAGCATAAGCAAGGCGGTAGCTCAGGTTTATACACGGGTAAAGACCGCCACCGACGGCTATAATATCAAGGTCGGAATTACAAATTCGTCTACCCTTTCCGATGCAGATATAGCTGCGGCAAGGGCGGCGTTTGAAAAACTCGGTTATACCGACATAATTATTGCGTGATTTTAAAAAAACGCTTGCAATTATACCTCAAATAAGGTATAATTTAAAATACAGTATCAATCCCACGACAGAAGAAAGGAAAACAAAATGCCGGAACTTATTAAAATACTGGAGACTGCGGGTCAGACCGCAAATACAACAGGGCAGGAGTCCAACAGCATACTGAGTATGCTTACAATGCTTATCCCGCTTGCTCTTATGATAGTAATTTTCTACTTCCTTATTATAAGACCCGAGAAAAAGCGCTCTAAGAAGATGAAAGAAATGCTCGACAACTTAGAGGTTGCCGATGAGGTTGTAACTACAGGCGGTATTATCGGACGCGTACTCAGCGTAAAAGAGGACACCGTTCTTATCGAAACAGGCAGTGACAGAACAAAAATCAGAGTTTTAAAGAGCAGTATTGCCGAGAACAGAACCGTTCACGATACGGCAGAGTCAAAGTAAATTAAGTCAAGACTACAAACAACGCCCCGAGAGCTTCCTCTCGGGGCGTTTGTGTTATCCTTTTACATATTCAGAAAATATTCATGCACTCTCAAATCGTCATTAAGCTCGGGGTGGAATGCGGTTACAAGCTGATTTTTCTGCTTTGCCGCCACAATCTTTCCATTTACCTCCGCCAGTATTTCGGCGTCGCCGAACACCTCGTCGATATAAGGTGCGCGGATAAAGGTCATAGGTATCTCGCCTATCCCCTTAAACTCGGCTCTTGTGAAAAAGCTGCCAAGCTGTCTGCCGTATGCGTTGCGGTTAGCGACAATAGACATTGTCTGAAGATGTCTGGCGCTGTCGTTTGAGATAGAGTCCGCAAGCAGGATAAGTCCCGCGCAGGTGCCGTATACCGGCATACCTCCCTCTATGCGCAACTTTATATCATCAAATAAATCGAGCTCGCGGATAAGCTTGCCCATAACCGTGCTTTCGCCGCCCGGGATAATCAGACGGTCAAAGCTGCGGTCAAGGTCACGCCTTTGCCTTATTTCAAAGCTGTCCGCGCCAAGCTCAGCCAGCATTTTTTCGTGCTCGATAAATGCTCCTTGAAGTGCAAGAACTGCTACAGTCATATTTTGAAAATCCTTTCCGATGAGCTTTCACTCACCGTTTGCGATATGATATATTATTTTTCCGCTGTCAGTCAGAGTGACCGCAAGCACTCGGCTTATTTTCCGCGCTCTGCCATGAGGAGCTGGATTTCCTGCTCGTTTATACCGACCATAGCTTCGCCGAGGTCCTCGGACAGCTCTGCAATCATCTTTGCATCGGTGAAGTTTGTAACAGCCTTTACGATAGCTGCCGCTCTCTTTGCGGGGTTGCCGGACTTGAAGATACCGCTTCCTACAAATACGCCCTCAGCGCCGAGTTGCATCATAAGAGCCGCGTCAGCTGGAGTAGCTACACCGCCTGCCGCGAAGTTTACTACGGGGAGCTTGCCGTTTTCCGCAACATACTTTACGAGATTATAGTCAACCTGCAAATCCTTAGCCGCCTGATAAAGCTCGTCCTCGGCCATAGAGGTGAGTCTGCGGATTTCCTGCTGCATCATTCTCATGTGTCTTACTGCCTGTACTACATCGCCTGTACCCGGCTCGCCCTTTGTTCTTATCATGGACGCACCCTCGGAAATTCTTCTGAGCGCCTCGCCTAAGTCCTTTGCACCGCATACAAACGGAACCTTGAACTTTGTCTTGTCAATATGATACTTGTCATCTGCGGGTGACAGTACTTCGCTCTCATCGATGTAGTCTATCTCAATAGCTTCGAGTATCTGCGCCTCTGCAAAGTGACCGATACGGCATTTTGCCATTACGGGGATGGTAACAGCCTCCTGAATGCCCTTTATCATCTTGGGGTCGCTCATACGGGCAACGCCGCCTGCCGCACGGATATCCGCGGGTATGCGCTCAAGTGCCATAACTGCACACGCGCCCGCCTCCTGCGCGATTTTTGCCTGCTCGGGAGTGGTTACGTCCATGATTACGCCGCCCTTGAGCATCTGGGCAAGGTTCTTGTTGAGTTCAAATCTTTCGTTAAACATTTCGTTTCCGCCTTTCAGTTTTAAAAAGTAAATAGTATATTTTCCTTAAAACCTATTATATTACTTCCTGTTAAAATAGCAATTCAACAGTTTCAACGGAGTTTTCAACAATTTTTATAGATGTTGATTATTTTACACGGAAAGTTACATTGATATTTGTACAATCTGACGAAAAACGAACTAAAGATTTTCGGTAAATATTTTCCATATCCGTTATTCTGACGGACTTTAGGCAGTTTTACCCGGACTTTTTTGTGTGAAATATAAAACTTTATTTTTCTTTAAAAATTTTATCATACCGGACGGATAGCGACTGTATAATCCCTAGCATATCAGCTCCTTTTTCAGCATTTCGAGTATCTTCTTCTCTCTGCGCGACACCTGCACCTGCGTCATGCCGAGCGCTTCGGCGGTCTTGCTCTGGGTACACTCCTCCCAGTACCTCAGCCAGATAAGCTGGCGGTCGCGCGGCGGCAGACGGCACAACAGCTGCCGCAGGGCAAGCTTTTCCGCGGATTTAAGCTGCTCCGGCTCTACCGGTATATCAAGCGCACAGCCGTCGTCCTCGTCCTCTGTACCGCTCAGCGACACCGGAGAGAGCGAAGCACCGAGCGCCAGCGCCGCGTCCTCCACCGATATTCCCATGCGGTCGGCAAGCTCGGATATATGCGGCTCTTCGCCGTTTTTCATCATCTCGTCGCGAAGACGGCATATCTTCAGCGACTGCTCTTTAAGCCCGCGGCTCACCTTTACCAGTCCTCCGTCGCGGAAAAGCTGCTTTATCTCACCCATTATCACCGGTACGGCGTAGGTCGAGAATTTAAGTCCCCGCGAGGAGTCAAAGTTGTTCCCCGCCTTTACAAGCCCGACGCACCCCGCCGAAAAAAGCTCGTCATATTCTATACCGCGATCCTTAAACCGCGCCGCTATGGAATGTACCAGCGCAAAATGCTCGGTTATGAAAGAATTGTCCTTTTCTCCGCCGCTCATACTATCGCCTTTTTCTTAAACGCGGTCTGCAAAACTACGCTTGTCCCCTTTCCGGGGTGGGAGCTTACCTTTACCTTATCGCAGCAGCTCTCCATCACGGCAAAGCCCAGTCCCGCGCGCTCCTCCTCGGGTCTTGAAGAATAAAGCGGCTGCATCGCCTGCTCTATATTTTCAATACCGCAGCCCCTGTCGCGGATTTTTATGTAGACGTTATTATCGGATAGCCTTGCGGTAATTTCAATAATTCCTATTGTTTCGCTGTCGGCGTAGGCGTGTACGACGCAGTTTGTCACTGCCTCGCTCACCGCCGCCTTTATATCGCTCAGCTCCTCAACCGTCGGGTCGAGCTGCGACACAAAGGCGGCTACCGCCGCGCGCGCAAAGCTCTCGTTGCGCGACAACGCGGGAACGGTCATTTTAAAATAGTTTTCGTATTCCATATCATTTACCTGTCCTTTCGGTTTTATCTCCGTTTAATATCAGCCGCGACAGCCCGCTGAGCGTGATTATTTTCCTGACTGCGGGCGGCGGGTTCTTTACCGCTACCGCCCCGCCCAGCGATTCCATCAGCCTCTGCCTGCCTAGTATAAGTCCTATCCCTGAGCTGTCCATAAAGCTCACCTCTCCAAGGTCGAATATCAGCATCGAGGGCATGACCCGCTCTATCTCGGGGTCGGTCGCCGTGCGTATCTGCGCTGCGGAGTGGTGGTCTATATCTCCGCTTATGCAGACCACCAGACAGCTGTCGCGGTGTATCAGCTCAAATGTCATTTTACTTCCTCCTTTTGCGGGAAACTTTTCCCCGCTTTTGCATATCTATATATTATCACTGTATCCGTGCGTATTTTGTCACAATATGGGCTGTTTTTATTTGACATTGAACAAAAAGCATGATATAATTAAATCGCTTATATAGTTAAGCATTCGTCGGACAACGGCGTACAGGACAAAAGACAAAATGCCTTTGCCAAAGCTACTGCAAAGGCGGTTTACAGACAACAGGAGCTTTTATGCAAAATAAAGCCATTAAAAAAATTGCGCGTATACCTCATACCGCTTATTGCGTAATCATCACCGTGCTTATTTTCACGGTACTGCTTGCCCTTGTCACAGGGTCGATTGCGCTTATCTCGGGAGGTATAATCACTCTGCCGACTGCGCTTATGCGGCTATGCGGGCGCGGCGACTTTTTCGTATCGGATTTATCACCGCTCACCATGTTTTTCGGCGGCGGATTTATGCTGCTTATGGGTTTTGCCGTACTGCTTGCAACGGTTTGCAGAGTATGTCCGGTTGCGGCGGCGTATGTATTCAGAATTTTTTCCGACTGCCGTAAAAAATGAAGCTTAAAAATCTGATAAAATTCCGTCATATCAGGGTGCGCAGGCTGACAAGGATACAGATTGCAATAAGGCTTTGCGCGCTCGGCGCGGCTGTCTGCCTTATCATGGCGCTCGCAAGCTATACATTTATAGATAAGGATTATAAAAGCAATGTAAAAAGCGGCGAGCTTACGGTGGATTTTACCGAATATATAAGCGTCCGTGTGCTTAATACCCCGCTGTACATCTATTCGACAGATGACGAGCTGATAACCGTAAAATATGTCTGCGACTCAAATGTCAGCGTATATGACGACCACGGCAGGCTTATGATAGAGCAGGAGCCGGAGTTTGTCATTTCTCTGCTTGCGGCACAGCAGCTCGACTATCGGGTAGAGCTTTATCTGCCCCAAAAAGCCTATCAGAGCATAAATCTGACAACAAACAGCGGAAAGATATATGCGGACGCGCTCGACAGCTATATGCTTAGCATAAAGTCAAAGGACGGATATGTGTGCGTAGACGACCTTAAATGCAGCGGCAATCTGACACTTGATTTTGAGACCGCCGGCGCGGATATTGACATTTCCGCATTTTCGGGCGGACGGCTTACAAACGTAAGCGGAAATATAAATCTCAGCTTTGACGACCCGGCGTCGATTTACATAATCCCCGGAAGCAGATGCTATTTTAACGGAATTGCCGTTTCGGGCGAGGCGCGCGAGGGCGAGGGCGACGAGCTGTATATCGCGTCACCGTCGGGCAGGGTAAGAATTTTCACGGGCACAAAAAATTAAGATATAATGCATCATGAAAGGAAAGTAGTTATGAAAAGTTTTAAGCAATCCTTCACCATTACCATTCCGGACAAGCAGGGCTATATGGACCTTACCGATGACATCATGGAGTGCGTACGCCGTGCAAATATCCGTGACGGTGCCTGCATCGTAAACTCCATGCACACAACCGCGTCAGTTGTGACCGCGTCAAATGACCCCGAGACGCTGGAAAGCTATCTTAAATTTTACGACAAGCTGACTACGCTTGCCGATGAGCCGCTGCGCCCCGCGCTGAAGCACCAGCTTGCGGGCACGGGTGTCAATATACCTGTCTGCGACGGCGAGCTTTCGCTCGGACTTTCGCAGTTTATAATCTATATGGATTTTGACGGCGAGCGGGAAAAAACCGTTGAGATAAACATAATAGGAGAATAAGTCTTAAACACTATGCTATCAGTTATTATCCCAGCTTATAACGAGCAGGAAAACATACCCGCCGCATCACAGAGGCTCGGCGAGATACTTAATCCCGTGACCGATTATGAGCTTATTTTTGTTGATGACGGCTCAAAGGACCGAACCTGGGAAATCATATCGGACTTAGCCGAAAACGACAGCCATATTAGAGGTCTGCGCTTTTCCAGAAATTTCGGCAAAGAGGGCGCGATTTTCGCGGGTCTTAAAGCGGCCGTGGGAGACTGCGTTGCGGTCATAGACTGCGATTTACAGCACCCGCCCGAGCTTTTGCCGAAAATGTATGCGGTATGGCAGGGCGGCGCAGAGGTAGTCGAGGCCGTAAAGGCGTCGCGCGGCAAGGAAAGCCTTGTTTACAAGCTGTTCGCAAAGAGCTTTTACCGCATGATGAAAAACAGCTCTAACATAAACCTTGACGGTGCGAGCGATTATAAGCTGATGGACAGAAAGGTCGTAGACGCGCTGAACGAAATGCCCGAGCGGCTTACCTTCTTCCGCGCGCTGTCAAGCTGGGTCGGCTTTAAAACCGAGCGCATCGAGTTTGACGTAGCTCCGCGAAACGCGGGAAAGACCAAGTGGTCGTTTAAAAAGCTGTTCAAGTTTGCTTTAAGCTCGATTACCAGCTTTACCAACCTGCCGATGCAGATAATAACCGTATCGGGAATATTATTTTTCATCTTTGCCGTTATACTCGGTATACAGACTATAGTAAATTTCTGTATGGGAAATTCGGCAAACGGATTTTCGACGGTAATTCTGCTAATTCTTATAATAGGCAGTATAATCATGCTCGGTATCGGAATAATCGGCTATTATCTCAGCAAAATCTATGAAGAAATCAAGTGTCGCCCAAGATATATCGTTGCCGGACAGGCGGGCGCTCCGCGCAAAAATACAGAAGCGGACGAAAGGAACGATTGATGCAAACATTCAAGGAAAAGCTTCTTATATTAAGAAAAAACTGCTATAAAAACGGCTATTTGTTTGCGGCGTTTTGTATACCGCTTGCGCTTATGATAGCCGCATATATATCCTTCGATATATGGCCCTTTGGCACGCGCTCTGTTTTGTCGCTTGACTTAAACGCACAGTATGTCTTTTACTTCGACTATATGCACGATGTCTTTGCAGGAAAGGAGAGTCTGTTCTACTGCTGGAGCAGAAATCTTTCCGGCGAATTTATGGGCATAATAGGCTATTATCTTGCAAGCCCGTTCAATATACTGGTATGGCTGTTCCCGCGGACTATGATTACCGAGGGACTGCTGTGCATGATTTTAGCAAAGTTCGGCGTCTGCGGCGCGACCTTTGCGTTTTACGCGCATAAGTCGCGCGGAGTGTCAAAGACCACCGCGGTGATTTTTGCGCCTATGTACGCAATGTGCGCCTATATGATAGTGCAGACCATGAACCCGATGTGGCTTGACGGCGTGCTGATACTCCCGATAGTCTGCTACGGTATAGAGTCGCTTGTGCGCGAAAACAGGTTCAGGATGCTTGTGGGCGCGCTTGTATATGCGTTTGTCGCAAACTTCTATATCGGCTTTATGATAGCGATTTTTACCGTATTGTATTTTATATATTTCTATTTTGCAAACGCAAAATACGACAGCGCAAAGAGGGTTTTACTCGGTTTTGTGCAAAAGGGCGCGTTTACCGGCGTATGCGGAATAGTCGCGGCTATGATAAGCGGGTTCATGATACTCCCCGTGTACAATTCGCTGCAAAACGGAAAGCTCGAGTTTACCGTACCGGATTATTCTCTTGCGACAAATTTTGATTTTCTTAAAATCGCACAGAAGCTGTTCCCCAACACCTACGACACGGTGCGCATGGAGGGACTTCCGTTTATCTTCTGCGGCTCGGTGGTGCTGATACTGGCGGCGGGATATTTCTGCTCGCATAAGTTCGGCTTTGCAAAAAAGCTGTCGGCAGGACTGCTTATCGGTGTACTGCTTGTGTGTATGTATATCCGCCCCGTGGACATGATATGGCACGGCGGACAGATGCCTAACTGGCTGCCCTACCGCTATTCCTTCATGGTATCCTTTGTCATGGTCATGCTGGCGGCGCAAATGTTTGAGCAGATACGAAGTCTTAAAGCAAGGACTATCGGCTTTATTTCGGTATGCTATATCGGGCTTGTGCTGTATGTAGAGGCGCAGGATACGTTTATGTCCACGCTTGGCAGCGGCAGAGAGGTATTTGACGGTATTACGGTTGCCCTGCCTGCGGTATTGTTTATCATTATCGTGGGAGTTATGCTGTATTTTGTCAGAAAGACATCTCCGCAGAAGCTGTCAAAGGCGGCGGTCATAGCTGTCGTAGCGGTAATATCCGGCGAGCTGTGCTTCAATACCACCAACACCCTCTCAAAAATGAATACCGATATTGTCTTTTCGACAAGGGACAGCTATCTCGATGTAATCGTGCCCCTGAGAGAAAAGGTCGATGAGATAAAGGCGCAGGACGACGGCTTTTACAGGATAGAAAAGAACTTTTTCCGCTCGGTAAACGACCCCATGGCAACCGGTATGTACGGACTTTCGCACTCCAGCAGTACGCTTAACGCAAAGGCGATTGATATGCTGGGCTGCTTCGGCTTTACCTCGAACGGACATTATACGAGATTTTCTGGCAATACCCCGCTCACCTCGGATATATTCGGCGTAAAATATATCCTTGACACGGTCAACAATTCGACCGCGGATATCAAGAGCGCAGATGATATAAAGGTCACCGAAAATACAGACGCGCTTCCTATCGCATATCTTACGGATATATCGGTAAAAGGCCTTGAGCTTTCGGACAAACAGGTATTTTTAAATCAGAGCAAGCTGCTTTCATGTATGGCGGGCACATACGGCAAGCTGTATTTTGAAATGTTTTCTCCGGACATAGGGCCGATAGCCGATAACTGCACAATGGGTCATTTTGAAAATGAGCATATCGGCTTTACAAATGCGGGTAGCGACGCGTCCGTAACCTACAGGCTCACCGCGCCGAGGGACGGAGAGGTATATATGTATATACCGACCGATTATCAGCGCGAGGTAAATGTGTATGTAAACGGCTCATATATCGGCGCGTGCTTTGAGGGTGACAACCATAACATCAAAAAGCTCGGCACGTTTAAAGAGGGCGACAGCATTGAGCTGAAGCTGAAGCTGAATAAGCAGGATTTATATTATCAGGAGCCGCAGTTCGCGGTATTTGACGCAGATGCAGAGGCAAGCGCTGTGGCAAAGCTTTCCGAGCTTAACCGCGACACGGTATGTGAAAGAGTATCAGGCGCCGAGGTAAAGATTTCGGTAAATGCCGACAGGGACAGACTGCTGTTTACCACTATCCCCGCCGAGGACGGCTGGACGGTATATGTGGACGGAGTGCCGACCGATTATGTGACCGTGCTGAACGATTCGCTGATGGCGGTTGAGCTTTCTGCGGGACAGCACACGGTAGAGTTTAAATTTATCCCCGATGGACTTATAAACGGACTTATCATCAGGGCGTGCGGCATACTGATATTCGTAGCTATGATAATAATTTATCTGAAGCTGAGAAAACCGGTTTGCCTGAAGACGGAAAATATAATTGAAGTCGGTGAAATCGGCTTCGGCGAAGACAGCGGCAGCACTTACAATACGGATATGCCGGACGGCGAAGAAAGCGCCGCGGATTCAGATGAAGCGGACATGGGTGAGGCTGACTCGGACGGCGGAGAAAATAATTCCGGACATACCGCAGAAAATACAGATACAAAAATAGAAGAACAAGAGGAAGAAGAAACATGATTTTAGCTGTTGATGTAGGAAATACAAATATAGTTTTCGGCGGCTTTGTCGATGAAAAGCTGCAATTCATTTCAAGGCTCAACACGCAGGTGTCGCGCATGGAGGATCAGTATGCGATAAAGCTGAAAGATATACTTTCTCTTTACGGCTTTTCACACGAGCAGGTGACCGGCTGTATAATTTCGTCGGTTGTACCTCCGATAACGACCCAGCTCGAGCGCGGCATAAGCAAGCTGTGCAAGGTGAAGCCTATTGTGGTATCTCCCGGCATAAAAACCGGACTCA
>CAMEKZ010000052.1 GCA_945921635.1 uncultured Clostridia bacterium | reverse complement strand
TCAAAAACTGCTACAGCACCGGCGCAGTCAGCGGAACAAGCGAAGTCGGCGGCGTCTGCGGCAGAAACAACGCCACAATCGAAAACTGCTACAGCACCGGCGCAGTCAGCGGTTCAAGCAAAGTCGGCGGCGTCTGCGGCTATAGCTATAACGAAACAATCAAAAACTGCTACAGCACCGGCGCAGTCAGCGCAGCAGGCGATTATGTCGGCGGCGTCTGCGGCTATAACGACAGCACAATCGAAAGCTGCTATTATCTTGAAGGAACAGCTTCGCAGGCTGTCGGCAACGAAATTGCCAGCGCTAATGCAACAAGCATACCCCTCGCTGACCTCTGCGGCTCGACCCTCCCCGCCTTTCTTAATAATGGCAACTGGACACCGGGCGAAGTCGGCGAAGTAGTAGCTGAAAAGGACGAGAGCTACAACGATACCCGCTTCGGCACGCGAACCTACTATCTCCCACAGCTCAGTACGTTCATGGCACCGACTATGCCCGCGCGTTCAACATTTGCGCTTGTGCGTACATTCTCTATCGCTCCCTACGCTGGTGAGGAAAATAGGATAAGTATTGAACGAGGTGAATACAACTTCGGTATTGACGGTGATCCAGACGGAGTGCTTTGGAAACCCTACAATGAAATCAACGACGTAAACGATCTTGAAGCTATAGACGACACCGAAGAAGCACTGACTAAAAATTATGTCCTGATGAACGATATTGACCTTTCGAGCGTGGGCGAGTGGATTCCGATATGTGGTACAACCACCAACTTCAGCGGTTATTTCAGCGGCAACGGCAATACAATCACCGGCTTGAAAATCAACTCTGGCTACAGTTTTGGCTTGTTCGACAGCACGGCCGAAAACAGCCGTATCATGCTGGTTACGTTATCGGGCGCAACAATCACCAACGGTAATTATGCCGGCGGTATCTGCACTAGCAACCAAGGTACCATTTACGCCTGCACCGTTGAAGATAGTTCAATTACCGGCGGTGAGCAGCTCGGCGGTATCTGCTATAACAACTATTACAACAAGGGTCAAATTATTTCCTGCACCGTAAAAAATGTAACAATAACCGGAACCGGCAACGAAGTCGGCGGTATCTGCGGCAGTAACAGCAATATACTCTCCGACTCCACCGTTGAAGGCGGTACAATTACCGGCAATGAAAGTGTCGGCGGTATCTGCGGCGAAAACTACAAGACGCTCTCCGGCTGTCAAAACACAGCTGCAGTAAAAGGCACTAAAAAAGTCGGCGGTATCTGCGGCTATAACGAAGGTACTGATATTACGCTCAGCACGAACTCCGGCACAGTCACCGGTTCAGGCGATAATGTCGGCGGTATCTGCGGCTACAGCAAAAAACCGATTTCAAAATCTCTGAATAAAGGCACGGTCACCGGTGGAGGGGATAATATCGGCGGTGTCTGCGGCTATAACTACAGCAGCACCGTCAGCGAATGTGCAAACACCGCAGAAGTAAAAGCGACCGTCACCAATAGCGAGCGTATCGGCGGCGTCTGCGGCTACAATCAAAGCATGAATTGTCCAGCCAAGATAACCGACTGCTACAACACCGGCAAAATAAGCGCTTCAGCGGCTAAGTATGTCGGCGGCGTCTGCGGATATAACGAATCAATTTATGATAGTGATTCGGATGGAAGCAGCAGCGAAGAGCTATTTTCCGGCACAATCGAGTACTGCTACAACACAGCCAAGGTAGAAGGCAGCGATAATGTCGGCGGTGTGTGCGGTTCCGGTAACGTTGCTTTTGTCCACGAGACGACGACACTCCCTGACGGTGCCGAATACGGTGTATTTATAAACTGCTGGTACAATAAGGAATTCTGCCCCAATAAAGCTGTAGACGGTGTAGATAAAACCGGTTCAATAAGCGTACCAATCAACACAGGCTCGCAAACAATAGAGCAAAACGCACAGGGTCTTACCACCATAGACATGACCTGCGGTCAGTCTCTCACAAACATGGGGCTTGATAGCAGCAGCGTATGGAAAAAATCGACTAACGATAAAACAAATAAGATAGCCTACTACCCCGAGCTTACAGCACTCAGTCACAAGCCCGAAATCAGCTACGAAACCGAGCTGAAAATAGAGGTTACAAACACAGCCGGCACAGTTAAGTACGGTGACCCCGTAAGCTTCAAGGTAACCACAAAGATTACCAAGTTCGGCGAGGGCGGCTTTATACCGACCTACACCGAAGATATGTACAACGGCTACGGCGAGTACAAGATAACCTACGCTAATGGCGCGGCAGATGTCACACTTAACGGAATCGGCAGCGGGGTACAGTTAAGCGATGTAAACGGAGAAAAAACTCCGACATACACTCCCAATGAAACTCATGACCCGATACCCGCAGGCTCGCGTACATTCAAGCTTGTTTATAACGGTGCTCACTCCGACTACCTCGCAGGAAGCGATGATACAACAGTTACATTCGGAATCGGCAAGGCTGACCCGACGGTTGTTACTCCGCCGGCAGGCGAGGATTATACCTACGATGGCGACCCGCACGCGCTTGTCACCGCAGGAACTGCGACAAACGGCACAATGGTATACAGCCTTACAGGAGGCACGGACATCACGGCTTACTCAGCAACTATACCGAAAAAAACCGATGCGAATACTTACACGGTATACTACGCGGTAAAGGGTGACGGTGTAAACTACAACGACCTGATACCCGCAAATAATTCCGTAACCGCAAAGATAAACCCCGCCGACGCTACAGCTGCAACGGTCACAGCAAACAACAGCACCTATGACTCGACCGAGCAGAATCTTGTCAATGTAACAGGAACCGCAACAGGCGGTGATATGGTATACAGCACGGTATACAGTGCGGATATCAACACTTTCGGCACAGCTATACCGAAGAAAATCCATGCCGGTACCTATAAGGTATACTACGCGGTAAAGAGCGCAAGCGGCAACTATAACGATCTGGCACCCAATGAACAGCGCTATGTCGAGGTAACTATCTCACCGGCTACACTTACTCTGACCGCACCTACAGGCTATACAAACCTTGTATACAACGGCACGGCTAAGGAGCTGCTTTCTGCGGCAGGCACAGTTGCACCCGCTTATGCCGATATGAAGTACAGCGTTGACGGTACAAACTACTATACGAATATAAGCGATATCAAGGGAACAGCCGCAACGACCTATACCGTTTACTACAAGATAGATAACACAGCCGACTACAGCGCATCCCCCGGACATATTGATGTTACTATCTACGCGTCCGCTATCGACACAGCCGATTACACCGCGCCCACACCTGGCGTGCTTACCTACACCGGCAGTGCACAGCAGCTGCTCACAGCAGGCGGAAGCTCGACTAAGGGCACGATGAAGTACAGAGTAGGCAGCTACAGCGATAATATTGCGGATTACTCCGCAACTATGCCGAAAAAAACCGATGCCGGTGTTTATGATGTATATTACGCGATAGACAGCACAGACCCCAACTACAGCGACCTTATATCCGAGGAATGCAAGGTCAAAGCGACCATAAGTAAGGCACGGGCACAAATAACCGCGCCCATAGGCAAAACAGGACTTGTCTATAACGACACAAATCTGAAGCTGCTTGAAACAGCGGCAACCTCGACCTTCGGCACGGTGGAGTACAGCCTTGACGACGCAACCTATAGTACTGACATAAAGGATATTACAGGAAAATACGCCAAGACCTACACCGTATACTATAAGGTAGATGGTACAGACAACTATTACGGCGGCTCGGGTATCATAAATGTAACAATCGCAAAGGCTGACCCGACAGTTACAGCCCCGACAGCAAATACTCTGACCTACAACGGCGAAGAGCAGGCGCTTGTCACAGCAGGACGCACCACAGGCGGCACAATGCAGTACAGCCTTGACGGTACAACCTACTCCACTACGATACCCACAGGTACCAACGCAGGCAGCTACACCGTTTACTACAAGGTAACCGGCGACAGCAATTACAATGATATAACTGCAAGTACCGTAAGCGTAACAATCAAAAAGGCTAACCCGACAGTCACAGCACCGACAGCAAATACTCTGACCTACAACGGCTCGGCACAGGCGCTTGTCACAGCAGGACGCACCACAGGCGGCACAATGCAGTACAGCCTTGACGGTACAACCTACTCCACTACGATACCCACAGGTACCAACGCAGGCAGCTACACCGTTTACTACAAGGTAACCGGCGACAGCAATTACAATGGTACAACTGCTAGTACCGTAACCGTAACAATCGCAAAGGGTGAGCCCGAGGTTACAGCCCCCACAGCGGCGAACCTTGACTACACAGGCGAAGCTCAGGATCTGATTACAGCAGGAAGCACAACAGGCGGCATACTGAAGTACAGTCTTGACGGCGAGAGCTACTCGACCGAGATACCCAAGGGCACAGCAACAGGCCGTTACACGGTTTACTATATGGTAGAAGGTAATGCAAACTACAACAGCACCGAGCCTAAAACCGTAGAAGCGTCAATCGGTCTGCTTACACCTGAGGTAACACCTCCTAAGGCAATCGAAGGACTGGTTTACAATACCGAACCCCAGACACTGATAACAGCCGGCACAACAACGGGCGGCGAAATGCAGTACAGCCTTGACGGCGAGAACTACTCGGCCGAATTACCCGCAGTAACAGGCGCAGGCGACTACACCGTATACTATAAGGTGGTAGGCGACAACCTCTACCTCGGCACTGAGCCGGCAACCGTAGAAGCGAAAATCGCAAAGGCTGACCCTGTTGTTACAGCTCCTAAGGCTGTCGAGGGACTGACTGACAACGGCAAGGCTCAGACGCTGATAACCGCGGGAAGTACAACGGGCGGCGAAATGCAGTACAGCCTTGATGGTGAGAACTACTCGGCTGCTTTGCCTACAGGCACAGATTCAGGTGACTACACTGTTTACTACAAGGTAATCGGAAACGAAAACTACAACGGAATCCAGGCAGAGACCGTAAATGTCACAATCGCGGAAGCAATCCCCGATGAGCCGGTAACACCCGGTGACACGGAAACTCCCGAGGAACCCGCAACACCCGGTAACACCGAAACTCCCGAAGAGCCGGGCGGATCCGATGAGCCCAGCGAACCCGACGAGCCCAGCACTCCCGATGAGCCTGGCAGCTCCGATGCTTCCGGTGACGGTGAAGGCGGCCTCAACCCGCCGACCGGCGTAACGCTGAGCCTCGGCATAGCACTCCTTTCAGGCGCGGTGGTTATAGCAACCCGCAGGAAGAAGAACAACAAGTAATACACCATAGATAGAAAACTAAACAAAACCGAACCGCTCGCTTTGTACGCAGTACAGGCGGGCGGTTCAGCATAATTTACAATAATTCCGGAGGGCGACATGAACAATATCAGACCCGCAAGCAATGTGATGCTTCACGCATCGCCAAAATAATGATAACAAACTACCGCGTCAATTTTTATCCGTTCTTTCACAGCAATTCCTACTATTTCGGCGAATTACACGTCGTTGATACGGTTTTTTTATTCTCTTTTTCAACCGAAAAATCCTGATAATCAAATTTAAGTAGAATAATGCCTTTTTCTAAACTAAAAGTTTAAATAAAAGTGATAATTACCCTTTAATTCAACCGCTGTTTGTGCTATATTATTATCAAGGCAGAAGAAGTCCGTAAGCTTTATGACCTGCGGGCGGTTTTATGATACTTTGCATTTTGGAGGAAATTATCATGTCATCTGTATTTTCATCACAGCTACAGTCGCTCAGAAAGGCGAGGGGAGTGACGCAGGAGCAGCTTGCGCAAAGCCTGTCGGTAAGTGCGCAGGCGGTGTCAAAATGGGAAAACGGCAGCTATCCCGACGGGGATTTACTGCCGAAGATAGCGGATTATTTTGGCGTTTCGATAGATTATCTTTACGGCAGAGAGCGTGATGAGCAGTCGATAGAGCAGCAGATTGTGAGTATGCTGAACGCCGTGAGTAATTCTTCCGAGTGGCCGGAAAAAGCATACAATATTCTGTGGGCTACACAGATTTCTATCTGGAAGGAAGGGAAAAGATTCTATGCAAGGCCTGTTTCATCTCCCGAAAACCTCACGGCATCAACCCTTCTGTCCGATGATGTTATTACCTATATGCGCCTTAACAGCGATTTTGAGTATTATACATTCGTAAAAAAGCCTGAAAACGGATATGAAGGCTACTTCAAGGATTTTGACGGTTATGAAAGGCTGTTTTCGTTCCTGGCGGATAAATCGAACCTGAAAATACTCTGCTATATGCTTTCGTTGGACAGGGGAGAACAGATAAGTGCGCAGGCGGTATCAAGACAGCTCTCCGTGCCGCTGAAGAAAACAGAAGAAGCGTTAGATTTCCTATGCAATATCACAAAGCAGAACCCTCCGGTAAATTACTTTTATATTATAAAGGACGACGGCAGCAGAGAGAAAATATACGGCGGAAATACTATTAGCGGCATTTCGTTCATTATCCTTCTGGCGGCGGCAGACACCATGCTGAACAGCCCGGACAGCTATCAGATGCAGGTCTGCGCTACAGATAAAGGACTGTTTGACCGCTCGGCTCTGGACTTTGCAAAGGCATACAAAAACGATGACGGAAAGAACAATCCGTAAACGGAGGAATATATGAAAAAACGAGAAAAAGAAAAGGACAAGAACCCGTTTCATAAGCAGTACGGCATTATGAGCAATATAATGTACATACTGCGCTCGATGAACACCTACAGCAAAAAATTTGCGGTGCTGATACCGCTCGGTGTGGTTTGTGCGCCGTTTATGTACTATCTCTGGTCTTTTATTTCAAAATTCGTGATTGATATAATCACCGGCGAAAACAGCACCGAGCGCCTGCTGTTTATAATGATAATCTTCACCGTTATACAGATAGTGTCAACCGTGCTTAATACCTATGTCGGCAACCGCCTGTGGTGGATGTATATCGCAACGCGATTTATGCTGCTGGGTGATTTTAACCGCAAATCCATGACGATAAATTTTGATCACCTTGAAAATCCCGACGTCATGGACTGTAACCAGAAGGCGGCGAATGCGGCGGGCAGCAACGATAGCGGTGTAGAGGGCATGATGCACGCCATCGAGAATATGCTGAAATCTATTGCGACAGTCACCGTCGGACTGCTTATTATCGGAACTATGAACGTGTTTGTAGCGCTTTTGATGATAGCGCTCGCGGCGGTAAACTTCGTTATCAAAAACTACTGCAACAAGCGCTGTAAAAAGCAGGTGTGGGATCCGCTCGCGACATGGTGGAGAAAAAGCAACTATATGTCGCGCACCTCGACCGACTTTTCCTGTGCAAAGGATATTCGTATGTTCGGAATAGCAGGCTTGCTTTCCGATAAATACAGGGAGCTTAACCGCATACGGCTTGACGCGCAGAAAACCAACGAAAAGATATGGTTTGCGGCGTCCTTGTTTGCCGATGTTCTGTGGCTTATCTCACAGGCGGCGGTGTATGCATGGCTTATTTATTCGGTAGTGATGGGCGGTATCACGATTGGCAATTTCAGCTTATACCTTTCAAGCTCAGCAACCTTTTTCACCCATATATCAAATCTGCTTGACAGCGTGAGCAATCTTTTCGCAAGGAACAGAGAGGTTGACGATTTCCGCAGCTTTCTTGATTTTGACGGCGGCGAAAAGGACGGCGGAAAGCCGGTATCAAGCCTTGACAGCTATGAATTTACCTTTAAAAACGTGTCGTTTAAATATCCGAAGGCTGAGAAATACGCGCTTAAAGACCTCAACCTAACGCTGAAAGCGGGGCAGAGACTTGCCGTAGTCGGACTAAACGGTGCGGGAAAATCCACGTTTATAAAGCTGCTTTTACGGCTGTACGAGCCGTGCGAGGGAGAAATATTGCTGAATGGTGTAAACGTAAAGGAATACGACAGGCAAAGCTATTACAGCCTGTTTTCACCGGTATTTCAGAAGGTAGAGCTGTTTGCCTTTCCGCTTGCCGAAAACGTGTCTATGAAATCCCCCGAGGACACCGACAGAGAATTTGCAAAGCAATGCCTTGTTGACGCGGGCATGGAGGAAAAGCTCGGCGAGCTTGAAAACGGCGTAGATACCGAGATACTGAAAATCATCTACGATGATGGCGTGGATTTGTCCGGCGGTGAAAAGCAGAAGCTGGCGCTTGCCCGCGCGCTGTACAAAAATGCGCCGGTAGCGGTGCTTGACGAGCCGACTGCCGCGCTTGACGCGCTCGCCGAAAGCAAGCTGTACGAGGACTTTGACAAGCTGATAGGCGGCAAGACCGCCGTGTATATCAGCCACAGGCTGAGCTCTACCGGCTTTTGCGACAATGTCGCGATGTTCAAGGACGGCAGGCTGTGCGAGTACGGCACGCATAAATCCCTGCTTGAAAAGGGCGGCGAGTACGCCGAGATGTTCAGAATACAGGCGCAGTACTATATAGAAAATCCCGAAATAGAAAATCCCGAAAGCGAGGTGACCGCAAATGCGTAAATCAAGCGCAAAAGAGCCTGTCTGCCGCAAAACTATCGGCTTTATGATAAAAACCGCGTGGCAGAAAAAGCCGTCGCTGTTCCTGCTTTATTTTATAAGGCTGATATGTGAGTTTGTGCAGAAAATGCAGGTTGTTATCCTGCCGAAATTCCTTATAGATGAGCTTATGCTGATAATAGGCGGCGCTGAGCTTTCTGCACATATAAACAATATCATACTGTATGCCGCACTGATAGTCATAACCTCGTTTGTTACGCAGGTCACGCTTCATATCTGCTTTCATGTAAAATCGTTCATCAATGAGTGGTTCAACCGGTATTTTGAAGAAGATATTGCCGGCCGCTGTATGAATATGGACTTTGAGCATACCGAGAACCCCGAGGTGCTTGACAGGCTTAATAAAGCCAAAGAGGGCATGAGCTGGTACAGCGGGGGAGTGGTCGGCATACTCGACAGCTTGTACGATATTATTATAAATGTCACGGTACTGCTTGGTGTGTCATTTGTAATCATAATCACCTGCCCGCTGCTGTTTCCTGTTCAGCTTATCTCGCTGGCGCTTATCACATGGCTGAACGGCAGGAACAACAGGCTTGAGGTAGAAAGCTTCAAAGCCCTTGCAAAGTCAAATCGCGTGTTCGGTTATGTGTTCTATCAGCTTTCCGATTTTTCTCTCGGCAAGGAGATAAGACTGTACGACAGCGCCGATATGATGTGCAGAAAGGCAAAGTACTTTTCCGAAAAGCAGATAAATGTATGGCGCGACAGAGCCAATAAGCAGAACAAAAACGACTGGGCTATGAATGTTATAAATGCCCTGCGCGACGGACTCAGCTACTTCTATATCGGCTATCTCGCGATAACCGGCGCAATCTCAATCGGCGACTTTTCCATGTCGGTGGCGGCGGCGTCCTCGCTCTACTGGGGACTTTACGGTGTGGTATCGGGTGTGCAGAACATCATAAAGCGCTGTAATTACGCATACGAATATCTTAAATTCACGGCATACCCGAACGCCATGACAAAGGGAGATAAGAATATCGGCGGCAATAATCACACGATAGAGTTTAAGAACGTCAGCTTTAAATATCCGCGCAGTGACAAATATGTACTCCGCAATATCAATATAAGGATAACGCAGGGTGAGCATCTGTCTGTAGTGGGGCTTAACGGTGCAGGCAAAACGACCTTTATCAAGCTGCTTTGCAGGCTGTATGACGTGACCGACGGCGAGATATTGATAGACGGTGTCAATATCAAGGATTATTCCGACGAGGAGTACCGAAAGCTGTTTGCGGTTGTATTTCAGGACTTCAAGCTGTTCGCTTTCAGCCTGAGGGAGAATATCGCGCTGAACGTACCCGCGGACGATGAAAAAATAGAAAAGGTGCTCAAATTATCCGGCTTTTACGATGATGCACAAAAGCTGGAACAGGGGCTTGATACGATGCTGTTCAAATCCTTTGACGAAAAGGGAACCGAGCTTTCGGGCGGTCAGCAGCAAAAGACTGCTATCTCAAGGGCACTTTACAAGGACGCGCCGATTGTAATACTTGACGAGCCAACCGCCGCGCTTGACCCTATTGCCGAGTACGATATATACCGCAGTTTTGACAGCCTTGTAGGCGGCAAAACCGCGATATACATATCCCACAGGCTTTCAAGCTGTAAATTCTGCGATAAGATTGCGGTGTTTGCCGATGACACTATAAAGGAGTACGGCACGCATGACGAGCTTGTCGGACTTAAAAACGGCATCTACAGCGAGATGTTCGCCACACAGGCACAGTATTATAACGATTGTGCGTCATAGTAATATAACAAAGAAAGAGCCGACTGCTTGGGTCGGCTCTTTTAATATTATCTTTTATTATTCCTTATTCAGCAACGCTGCTTTCATCTACTGAGCTTTCAACTGACTCGGTAGAAGCTGTGTCAGAACTTTCTGCGCTCTCTGTGCTTTCTGTGCTGCTGTCAGAAGCTGTTGACTCTTCTGTGCTTGCGTCACTTGAAGCATCGCTTGTATCGGACTCTGTCGATGTAACAACCGATGTGTTGCTTGAAGTACTTGACGAGTTGTTAAGGCTTGCGAAGTTACCGCTGTACATTACTATGAAGTTTACGACAAGAGCAACCACAAAGAAAATAATTGCGGCAATCTTAGTCAGCTTGTTAAGCTTAGCCTCGTTTGAGCGGCCTGAATTTCTCTGATAATAGTTATCAGCGCTGCCTCCCGCAATAGTCTGTGACATACCCTGCTTTGTGTCCTGCATAAGCACAACAAGAATAATAAATATGCAGGCGATAACCAGAACAATAGCGCTGATTATTTCGATGATTCCCATTTAATTGTCCTCCTTATAGGAATTGGGCACAGCCCAAGTTTCTACTAACATGTACAAATAATTATAGCATAATTGAAATCAAAAAGCAAGTGTTTTTTTGCATTTTACCTGCATATTCCGTAAATTCCTGTGATTAAAGCGCTTTTTTGCCTATATCCGTGCGATAATGTGCCTTCTCAAACGAAATACCCTTTACCGCCTTGTATGCTGAGTCAAGCGCCGATTTTAGGTCACTTCCGGTCGCAGTAACGCCCAGCACGCGTCCGCCCGCTGTATAAAAGCGTCCGCCGTCAAGCTTTGTACCCGCGTGATATACAAATACATCGGGGCACTGACCGTTTTCGTCAAGACCGCTTATCTCCTTGCCGGTTTCATACTTTTCGGGATAGCCGCCGCTTGCCATTACTACGCAGGCGCACGCCTGGTCGCTCCACTTTATGTCAAGCTCGTCCAGCTTTTCTTCCCATACCGCTTCGATAATATCCATTATATCGGTTTCAAGCAGCGGCAGGACAACCTGAGTTTCGGGGTCGCCGAAGCGGCAGTTGTACTCGATGACGTAAGGCTCGCCGCCCACCACCATCAGCCCGAAGAACAGGCAGCCGCGGAAGGTGCGGCCCTCTTTCTTCATGGCCTCCATCGTGGGCAGGAAGATGCGCTGCATCGCCTTTTCGGCGACCTCGGGCGTAAAAGCGGGGTTGGGGGCGATGGTGCCCATGCCGCCGGTGTTGAGGCCCTCGTCGCGGTCGTAGGCGCGCTTGTGATCCATCGCGCTGGTCAGGGGGATCATCACGTTGCCGTCGGTCAGCGCCAGCACCGACACCTCCGGCCCCTCGAGGAACTGCTCGATCACGATGCGGCTGCCCGACGCGCCGAACTTGTTGCCCTCCAGCATGTCGGTGATGGCGGCGACGGCTTCAGCCTCATCCTTTGCGATGATGACGCCCTTGCCCAGCGCCAGACCGTCGGCCTTGACCACGGTGGGGTACTCGCCGCGCGCGCGGACGTATTCAATGGCCTTTGCGGCGTCCGTGAACACCTCGTACTGCGCGGTGGGGATGCCGTATTTCTTCATCAGGTCCTTGGAGAAGGCCTTGCTGCCCTCGATGATGGCGGCGGCCTTGTTGGGGCCGAACGCGGGCAGCCCCGCGGCGTTCATCGCGTCCACCATGCCCGCCACCAGCGGGTCGTCGGGCGCGACGATCACGAAATCCACTTTCTTCTCCAGCGCGAGCTTCACCGCGCCGTCGATGTCGGTGGCCTTGACCTCGGGGCAGCAGATGGCGTCCGCCGCGATGCCGCCGTTGCCGGGGGCGCAGTAGACGGTGCCGCAGTCCGGGCTTTCCTTGATCTTGCGGATGATGGCGTGCTCACGGCCGCCGCCGCCGATGACGAGTATATCCATAACTATCGATGCTCCTCTGCTTTGAGGCTCCCCTTGAGGGGAGCTGCCGCCCGCAGGCGGCTGAAGGGTGGGGTTATTCGGAGGGGCGGAGCCCTGTAGGTCGAGCGTTTTGTTGGGGACAGTCCAGTGGACTGTTCCCAACAAATAAGCCGACCGGAACACCGGAACAGCCGGAACGGCTGGTTCGGTGCGCATACGGAGGGGCGAAGCCCTGAAGGCCGCGCGTTTCGGAATCAACAGTCCTGTGGACTGTTGATGGAGAATAAGCCGACCGGAACACCGGAACAGCCGGAACGGCTGGTTCGGTGCGGAGTCTAGTGATGGAACAATCTAATGCCGGTGAACGCCATCACCATGTTGTACTTGTTGCAGGTCTCGATCACCTGATCGTCGCGGATGGAGCCGCCGGGCTGAGCCAGATAGGTCACGCCGCTGCGGCGCGCGCGCTCGATGTTGTCGCCAAAGGGGAAGAACGCGTCGGAGCCGAGGGACACGCCGGAGAACTGCGCGATCCACTCCTTTTTCTCCTCAGCGGTGAGGGGCTCGGGGCGCTCCTCGAAGGTATCGGCCCACACGTCGTCGCCCAGCACGTCCTCGCTCTCGTTGCCGATGTAGACGTCGATGGCGTTGTCGCGGTTGGCGCGGCCCAGGCCCTTCTTAAACTTCAGGCCCAGGACCTTGGGATGCTGGCGCAGGAACCAG
>CAMEKZ010000051.1 GCA_945921635.1 uncultured Clostridia bacterium | reverse complement strand
TGTTTCTCGAAGTCTGACAGCTTGTCGAAAAATCACTTTTTCGACAAGCTGAGGCTGACAAAATTGTCAGCTCTGTCGATTTATGTTGAATATTAACAAATTACTCTTTGTATTTTCATCTAATTTACACAAAACCATTCTTTTAATTTCACCTAGCAAAATTATAATATAGCCATAGTCGATAAGAAATCGACTAATTGACACGCTATCTTCGATTTTCATATATATTTCCCCAAACCGGGAAAGCCCGTCCGATTTTCGGACGGGCTTTCTTGGTTATAAAGCGGGATTTTACTCTCCTATGCGGTATTTTTTTCTCACAAAGCGATTATTTTATAAAAATAGCAAAAAATTTTGTAAAAAGGGTTGCAATTACGCACGAAATAATGTAAAATAATATAGATAGATATACGGGACAACCCGACTAAATTATACGGAGGTATTTTTTAAATATGGTAACAGCAGGCGATTTCAGAAACGGTATGACGTTTGAAGAGGACGGCAACGTATTGCAGATAGTAGAGTTCCAGCACGTTAAGCCCGGCAAAGGCGCGGCTTTTGTAAGAACCAAGGTAAGAAATGTTATCACAGGTTCTGTAGTTGAAAAGTCATACAATCCTACCGCAAAATTCCCTACTGCTTTTGTAGAAAGAAAGGATATGGAGTATTCCTACAGCGACGGCGACCTGTATTACTTTATGGACAGCGAGACCTACGAGCTTGTTCCTATCAATGCAAGCGAGGTTGACGACAACTTCAAGTTCGTAAAGGAAAACATGATATGCAAGATTCTCTCCTACAAGGGAAAGGTTTTCGGCGTAGAGCCTCCCAACTTTGTAGAGCTTGAAGTAACACAGACTGACCCCGGCTTCAAGGGCGATACTGCTACAAACGCAACAAAGCCCGCTACACTCGAAACCGGCGCAGAGGTACGCGTTCCCCTGTTCATCGACATAGGCGATGTTGTACGCATTGATACAAGAACACAGGAATATATGGAGCGTGTAAACAAATAATAGCTATCGGCAATCGAAAGCGAATTTGTCAGGAGGTTATATTATGACAGTATCAGAAAAGGTATCTTATTTAAAGGGTCTCGCCGAGGGTCTCGGTGTTGACGATACAACCAAAGAGGGCAAGGTTATCGGCGCTATAATCGATGCGCTGAACGATATTGCTCTTACACTCGGCGATATTGACGAGGAGCTGAACGACGTTGCAGACGTTATGACAGACCTTGAAGAGAGTGTAAACCTGCTCGAAGACGAGGTTTACGGCGAATATGATGACGAGTGCTGCTGTGATGAGGACGATTTCGAGGATGATATGTACGAAATCACCTGCCCCAAGTGCGGCAACTCAATCACAGTTGATTTTGACGTAATTCAGCAGGGCGTTATCCCCTGCCCCAACTGCGGCGAAGCTCTTGAGCTTGATTTAAGCTGTCTTGAGGACGAAGAGTGCGACTGCGGCTGCGAGCACTGATAACTCATAACATTTGAAAACCTGCCCGCTGTGCTTGCACAGCGGGTATTTTTATATGAGCAAAAGGAGATAATAATGATAAGAAAGCTTAATAAAGAAGACATATCGAGCTGTGCAAGGATTTTCGTAAAAGCCTTTTCCGAAGCTGCATGGGGTTGTTCGTGGACTGAAGAAAAAGCAGAAGAATACCTGTCGGACTATGTACAAAATCCGAAGTTTATCGGATTTGTATCCGAAAACGAGGGCATTATTGACGGCGCATTATTTGCCTGTGAAAAGGTGTGCTGGAACGCGAACGAGGTTCATGTTGACGAAATGTTTGTAGCACCGGAAAGGCAAAAAAGCGGCATAGGCAAGGCTTTGGCTGACGCTTCAAAGTCATATTGTAAAGAAAAGGGTCTTGCCGGAATAGTCCTATATACGGCAGAAGCTGCGCCTGCAAAATTATTTTACGAGAAAAACGGCTTCAAGGTATCAGACGGCGTAATCTGTATGTATTGGATATAATTAAGAAAATAACCCTGGGGGAGCGCATCCTTCAGGGTTATTGCTATTATCCGGTTTTGTTTATCAATACTTATCGTTTGCGTCCTCGACAAAATTTACTTCATCATCACCGGATCCATCCGCATTAGGCGCGGCGGACTTCGGCTCGTCAAGGATTATTTCAAATCTGCTGTCGTTTTGCGGCTTGCTTGCCGTGACCGGCTTTGCCGCAGGCTTTTCAGACAGCTTCACGGATTCTGCCTTTTTCTTTGCAGGCTTTGGCTCGGGAGCTTTCGGTTCGGAAGCTTTCAGCTCGGGAGTTTTGGATTCGGAAGCTTTCTTCGGCTCGGAAGTAGACTTTTCTGCTTTCTTAGCAGGCTCGGCCTTTTTCTTTGCTGGCTTTGACTCGGAAGCTTTCTGCTCGGGAGCTTTCTGCTCGGGAGCTTTCTGCTCGGGAGCTTTCGCCTCAGCGGCAGGTTTTTCGGACTGCTTTGCCGGCTCTGCCTTTTTCCTTACCGGCTTTGGCTCGGCTGTCTTTTGCTCGCGGGCACGCTTCTCCGCTTTTGTCTGCGCTTTATCGGCTTTATCTGCCGTCATATCTGCGGATTTATCCGCCGGTTTTTTCTGTGCTTCATCGGCTTTTATATCCAACGGCTGTGTATTTTCATCAGCGGGCGCTTCAGCATCTGCGTCTTCTGCGCTTTCCGCTGTTTTAAAGCGGTCGGGCGAGCTAAGCAGCTGTCTGTCAAGCTTGAACTTTGCAACCATGCTGTCGAGTATGGCAGCCTGTGATGAAAGCTCCTGTGCGGACGCGGCACACTCTTCGCTTGTCGCGGAGTTTGTCTGCACAACCGACGAAATCTGCTCTACTCCGTGCGTTACCTGCTGCAAAGCCTCCGCCTGCTCTGCGGACGCTACGGAAATATCACCTACAAGCGCGGTTGTATCGGTGGTTGTCTTTACTATCTTATCGAGAGTGCGCGCGGTCTGGTCTGCTATGCGCGTTCCGTTTTCTACCGCGTCGATGGAGTTATTGATAAGCGAGGTCGTGTCGTTCGCCGCCTGTGCAACCTTGCCTGCAAGGTTGCGTACCTCGTCCGCGACAACTGCAAAGCCCTTGCCCGCATCTCCCGCTCGTGCCGCCTCTACAGCCGCATTGAGTGCGAGAATGTTAGTCTGGAACGAGATGTCATCAATGGTTCTGATTATCTTTGCGATTTCAGCCGAGGTCTCGCTGATTTCTCTCATAGCTTCAAGCAGAACGTTCATCTGCTTGTTGCCTGCGGCTACAAGCTTTGTGGCAGTTTCGGAATTTTCCGCCGCGTTGTTAGCGCGTGCAGCGTTCTTGTTTACCTTTTCGGTGATTTCCGCAATGGACGCCGAGAGCTGTTCTACAGACGCCGCCTGCTTAGTTGCACCCTCTGAGAGGTGACCAGCCGCGGACGCTACCTGCCCCGAACCGTCAGACACCTGGCTGCCCGCCTTGTTTATATTGTCCATTGTGTTGTTGAGTGAAATATATATGCGCTCATAAGCACTTTTAAGCGGCGCAAAGTCACCGAGATAGACATCTGCCGGCTTGTAAGTAAGCTCGCCTCTGCCCAGAGCGTCAAGCATATTGCTGAGGTCACCGATAACCGCGTTTATATTTGCCGTTATCAGGTTGGTGCTTTCGCTGAGCTGAGAAATCTCCTTGTCAATTTTATTGCCGAAATCAAGCGGCTGCTGATGCAGGTTGCCGTGCGACAGCTCAACAATCTGATTCGAGCACTGCTTTACGGGATTGATTATTCTCTTTACAATAGTGAGTATGAGGATTACGGACAGCACAAAGCATACAACCGCAACTATCGAGCCGATAATGACGGACTTGAAAATACTGCTTGTGTGCTCGGCAGGATTTGCTACCATTATACAGCTCCAGCCGTCTGTACCCTCGATAGGTGCATAATAGATATATTTGCTTTCGCCGTCAAGAGTAACCTCGCCGAAGCCTGACTCACCGTTTATCGCCTTGCTCATGCACTCACCCATTGCGGCGTACGAACTGTCGCTCTGTGCAAGGGTGATATAATTGATGCGCTGAGGGATTATTTCGCTGTCGGGATGGGAAATTATACAGCCGTCCTTGTCGGCTACCATTGCATAACCTGTCTGTCCTATGGTTATCTCACCGATAATGCTAGAGAATATGTTCACATCTACGGAAATCTGCAAAGCGCCTCTTAGCAGCTTGTTTAGGTCGTTTGACTTTATGGGCACTGTGATGTCCATTACCACCTTGCCCTTGGACTCGTAGAAATAGGGTGAACCGACTACCGGCTCCTGGTCATTGGCTACCTTTATAAAGTCTTCGTTATCGGCAAAATTGAGCGTATCATCGTTGATACAATTGCCCTCCTTGTCCATTACGTTTATATTTACATACAGGGAGTTAGTCTTTTTTACCGAGATACATTTTGAGCGCACGGCGGAAACGTCGTTCATCTCCGCAAAGTCCGCATCCGTCGCTATCTGGAGTACCGCGTCGGTAACCGAGCCGAGCTGGTTAGCTATAGTATTAGAAGCGGTATGCGTTACCTCTGACATCTCATTTACCAGAGCATCCTTTAAATATGTATAGCTGAGTGCAATATTAAGTCCGCCCACAATAAGCAGAGAGCCGCCTACCGCAAGGCACATCCACTTGAATATTCTTTCGGTAAGCGACTTTCTCTTTGCTCTTACCTTTTTTACTTCATTTGTAATTTTATTCATTTCCTTTGTCACACCGTTAACTGTTGCCATTTCAGGACCCTCCCGAACAAGATTTAAGCATATTTCCGCTGTGCAAAAATCGTTGTTAGCCATACTGTTACTTTATTATTTTATCATACCACACTTAAGTAACAAAGTCAAATGAAAAATGACGTTTTCACATCAAATTCAACAAAATATCCAAAGGGGAAAACGCAGATTTATGCAATATAACATAAGCCCTCCGGGAGGGAGGGCTTGAATAACATTTTTAACTTACTTTAATATCGGAGCGAAGCGGATACGGATATTCGGCAGCTTTGTAATAGTCGAATAGGTATTATACATCCAGTCGTCCCCTGTATCGGGTGTATTCTCGCCGCTTGCGGGAGGTGCGAATATTTTGAGAGTAAGGTCGCACTCGCTGTCGAGCGGCTTTTCAAAGAATGCCGACATAAAGTCTATAGTTTTAGCCTCGGGTGACTTGTAGAACCACTTGCCGTTAATTTCCATCATAAGGTTCAGCTTTTCGTCCTCACCGTCAAAGGTGATTTCGCAGAAGGTCGGGTTCTTTTCAAAGTGCAGAGGTATCTCGATACCCTCCGCGTCCTCCGAGCCGCCCCAGCGGAGCTTTACAGGGAATGCCGCCTCGTCGCCCGTCTTTATCTCGGGGTAAAAATAATCGTCGTGGATAATCTCCTTGTAGGTCTGCATTACCGGCTGCTCGATACCGCAGTCTGCATTGTTCGGGTCTTCAATCTCAAGACCGAGTCTGCCTCTGTCGCGGAACTGATAGAAGGTAAAGCCGTTGAACCAGCCCTGCTCCTCGTCGTTTTTGAGCATATCGCAAAATTCCTTTACCATCTCAGCCTGCTCGTAAGGGCCTGTTACATCGCCGTCCGCGTTGAACTCGCTCATAACCATCGGCTTTTTCTCACCGCCGCAAAGCTCTCTGTAGCGGTGTTCGGACAGCTTTGTGAGGTTGTAGGTATCTGCCACCTTGCTTCTGCCGAAGGATGTGCCGCCCTCGTCCGCAACATCAAAAGGCCAGCCCCAGTGCAGAGCCATGTACTTGTCAACCGACCAGATGTCCGTTGCGCGTACAGCGTCTGCAAATTCTTTTTCCATCTCGATTTCGTTGCCCTTTTCGGGGTGCTCGATACCGCCTATGCAAAGCACGGTCTGAACGTTAGGCGCTTCTCTTTTTATAATCTCGTGGAAGTGAACGTAAAAGTCCGCTATCTGCTGATAAGTTGCGCGCTTTGTAAACGAGAACCAGTTGCCTGTTGCCTCGTGGTTTATTCTCAGCTGCATACGGCCGAAGGTACGCAGCTCCTGTGCTATCTTCACAAGATGCTCGTCACTAACGTTCGGGTCAATGGTTATTGTAAGTATAACGTCCTGTCCGTGCCGTCTTACATCGCGCATACAGGTAAAAGGCTCGTCATCGATCGTGCCTCCGATACCGCCCTTGTAGGTAAAATAATCGTCATAGGGATAATCCCACTGGAAAGCTATTTCCTTATCGGCAAAGGCGTGTCTTGCTCTTACCGGCCAGGTTTCGTCAAGCGGATAGTAACAGTACATAAGGCTTATCGCTCTGTGAGGTCTGCCAAGCTTGTTCAGGATATAATCCTGATTTACATACTCGCCTCTTTCGCTTCCATCACCGAGGTCAACGGCGCATTTTGCCGGTCCCATGTGAATTTTGTAAATTTTGTCCATAACAGTTTTCCTCAACTTTCAGTATTCTCCTCAATAGGTACGCATTTAAAAGTGAAAAATTTCACATCCGTGAATAAATTTAGTATAACATAAAATGAAAACGATTTCAAGACTTTACAAAAACTTTTTTTTGGTTTATAATAAAAAGGTATATTTTCGATTATTGAAATAGAAATAATGAAAGGAAACAAAACCAATGTTGGAATATGATGAGCTTAAAATAGAATTTGACAATCTCGCCCCCGAGCTTAAAGAGCTTGCGTCGGCACTCGACCTCGACAAGATAAAGGGCGAAATCGAAAAGCTGGAAGAACAGAGCGCACAGCCGGATTTCTGGAACGATGTGGAAAACTCGCAGAAGGTATCGCAGAAAATCGGTGAGTACAAGAACATAGTTCAGTCCTACAACAAGCTTAAAGAGAGCTATGATGATGTTGTAACTATGATAGAGCTTGCTCAGGAGGAGGACGACGAGTCGATGCTCCCCGAGATACAGGAGCTTGCAAAGCAGTTCAGAACCGACATGGAGGCGCAGAAGCTCGCTACATTGCTGTCGGGCGAATTTGACCACAACAACGCGATCCTCACCTTCCACGCGGGCGCGGGCGGTACGGAGGCGCAGGACTGGGTGGAGATGCTGTACCGTATGTACAATCACTGGGCGGAACAGCACGGCATGAAGGTGACGGTGCTTGACTACCTTGACGGTGAAGAAGCCGGTATAAAGAGCGCAAGCATACTGATAGAGGGCAGAAACGCCTACGGCTATCTGAAAAGCGAAAACGGAGTACACCGTCTTGTGCGCGTGTCGCCGTTTGACAGCTCCGGACGCCGCCACACAAGCTTTGCATCTATTGAAGTAATGCCCGAAATCGACGAGAATATCGATGTCGAGATAAGCGAGGACGAGATCAAGATGGACGTATACCGTGCAAGCGGCGCGGGCGGACAGAAGGTAAACAAGACCTCCTCGGCAGTTCGTATCACTCATATCCCTACCGGTATCGTGTGCGCCTGCCAGACCGAGCGCTCACAGCACCAGAACAGAGAATACGCAATGCGTATGTTAAAGTCGAAGCTTATAGAAATCAAGGAAAGAGAGCACCTTGACAAGATTTCCGATATTAAGGGCGAGCAGCTCCAGATTGCCTGGGGCGCGCAGATTCGCTCGTATGTATTCATGCCCTACACTATGGTAAAGGATCACCGCACGGGCACTGAGGTGGGCAATATCGGCTCGGTCATGGACGGCGACCTTGACGGATTTATAAATGCTTATTTAAAGGCGCTCAGCTTAGGACAGATATAATGATAAAAAAGAATGATATTATCGAGTCGGAAATCTACTCGCTGACAAACGAGTGTTACGGCGTAGGTAAAGCGGACGGCATGGTTATTTTCGTGCCGTTTTCTGCTATCGGGGACAAGCTCAAAATACGGATTTTAAAAGTAAACAAGACCTACGCCTACGGCAAAATCGAGGAAATAATTACCCCCTCCCCCGACCGCATAACACCCGACTGCGCCGTTTTCGGAAAATGCGGCGGCTGTTCTTTACGGCATATAAGCTACGAGGCGGAGCTTGCGGCAAAGGAGCAGTCTGTAAAGGATGCTTTTACAAGGATAGGCAGTCTCTCACCCGAGTTTTTGCCGATTATCCCGAACGGGAATGTTGACGGCTACCGCAACAAGCTGCAAATACCGATAGGCAAAGGCAAAGACGGCGATATTACAAGCGGATTCTACGCCTTTCACAGTCACAGAATTGTGCCGTGTGAAAGCTGCCTTTTACAGCCGGGTATTTTCGCTGAAATAGTCCGCCGGTTTACAGAGCTTTCAAGGCAGGAGAATATCCCGCCGTATGACGAAGAAAGAGGAAAGGGCGTCCTGCGGCATATTTATCTGCGCCGCGGGCATTATTCGCACGAAATCTGTCTGTGTATCATAGCTACAAGGAAAATGCGGGAATTTTACGGTATAGCCGAAAAACTGGCGCTTGAGTTCCCGGATATAAAATCGGCTGTGCTTAATATCAACCCCGACAAAACAAACGTGATACTCTCTGATAAGGAAATCCTGCTTTTCGGTGACAACGGCAGAGCCGAAATCACCGATACTATGTGCGGCAACACCGTATCAATCGCACCGAAGGCATTCTATCAGGTAAACACCCCCGCCGCCGAGCGTTTATACGCCGAGGCGAGGAAATGTGCCGAGCCTGAAGGCAAGACCGTGCTTGATTTGTACTGCGGCGCAGGAACAATCGGGCTTTCGATGGCGCGGCAGGCGAAGAATATCATCGGAGTGGAGATTATCCCAGAGGCGGTCGAAAACGCGAGAGCAAACGCCGCCGCAAACAAAGTGGAAAACGCCGATTTTATCTGCGCCGACGCGGCAAAGGCGGCAAAAATCCTGCTTGACAGAGGGCTAAAACCCGATGTGGTTATCGTTGACCCGCCACGCAAGGGCTGCGGCGAGCAGGCGTGTGAGTATATTGCGAGGTTCGGCGCACAGAGGATAGTCATGGTTTCCTGCAACCCCGCGACCGCCGCCAGGGACTGCAAGTATTTAGAGGGGCTTGGGTACAGGACGGAAAAGGTAAGAGCGGCGGATATGTTCAGCAGGACGGGGCACGTTGAGTGCGTAGTTCTGTTGACTAAAGTACATAATTAAAAAACTAATACAGTAGAGAGAAAAAATCTTATTCTCAGCGGAAAGGAATGAAATTATGATTACAGCTGAAGTTACATCAGAACAAATTGAGAATTGGAAAAAGATTTATTCTGAGAATAAAAATAAGCTGGTTGTAAATAGAATTAGTGGCAAAACACTTGATAATTACTTTGTTGAAAAATATCATCCGATTATGGATGCTCCAAGTCGATTTACTGATATAGTTATTTTAAATGCCAAGGAAAATGGTGAGCGAGATCCGATTATTTCTGCGTATGTGTTAGAAGGAAACATATATGTAGGTATTGATTTGAATAGTGGATTTTTCCAGGTAGAATGTGAAGATATTGATAAGATGAGAGCAATATGGGATGATTTGTTTTTAGCTAGGGGATTGAGTGAGGAAGACATAGATAACTATGTTATTGCAGCACAGTATATCCTTTTGCAGAAGAAGTAAAGTTGAGATTTAGGCAATTGACATTGACTCTATTTGCCTATACGGGCAATAGGGCAACTCAACACTCATATCGGTTCGACATACCCATTTTAAGTAGAGAATAGGTGTTCCGCCATTCCCTTGTACAATAGGGGTTGAGTATGTTTTCTATTGAACAATCGCTCCACGTTGAGTGTGTGGTTTCTCTGTCAGGAAAGTAAACAGCTCGCCGTAAAGCGGCATTTTTCGCGCTTTTTTTAAGCCCCTGATAAACATGAATGATGTAACATATAGGAGGATATATTCATGAACAAGAAGGTCACAATTCGCCCGGAAGAACATAAAGATTATAAAAATATCGTTTCTTTGGTTTTGCGTTCATTTCAAGAAGGAACTGATTATTCCGACGGAACAGATATTATTGCTTTAATAGAAGAAATCAGGGATTCGGAATTCTATATTCCCGAATTATCTTTTGTTGCAGAATCAGATGATACAATAGTAGGTCACTTTTTGTTTTCAAGATTTCCATTATCTCCTGCGAAAGAAGGAGGACACGGCGGTGCGGCAGATACGGAAATAGTAATGTTAGCACCGGTATCTGTTCATGCGGATTATTTTCGCCAAGGAATAGGAACCGCTATGTTGAACATGGGGATTGAGAAAGTTAAAAAAATGGGCTTTAAAGGTATAACCGTTGAAGGGAATTTTAACTTTTATAACCGTTTAGGGTTCAAAACATCATCAGAATATAACATATTTCCTACAAGCGGATATCCGTTGCAGGAACCCAGATGCATGATGTGTCAGGAGACATATAAAGGTTCATTGGATGGCATACATGGTTATATTGTTTATGATATGTATTTCAACGCATAAATCACAATTTGCCGGTTGCACCGGCTATTTAAGGAAAGCTTGACGGAAACTGTCGCGGCTGATGGAATAAATCTATTTTGCCTGATGCCGCAATACCCAACGGAGGTCTGAATGAACAACAATACACCAACAACCGGGTTTAACCGCTCCGCACTTATTCAATCGGCTATCGACAGCCTTAAATTCTCCTACGCGCCGTATTCTCACTTCAACGTTGCTGCGGCGGTGCTTACAGGCTCGGGAAAGGTTTACACCGGCGTAAATGTCGAAAACGCGTCCTATCCCGCGGGTATATGCGCCGAGCGAAACGCAATCTTTCATGCGGCGGCAAGCGGCGAGAGAGAGCTTGTCGCGATAGCGATAGTAGGCGGCGCTGACGGGCAGATAACCGACTACTGTCCGCCCTGCGGAATATGCAGGCAGGTTATGCGAGAATTTTGCAATCCTGAGCAGATGCGGGTTATTATCGCAAAATCGACAGATGATTATAAGGAAATGACCCTTGCACAGCTTTTACCGGAGAGCTTCGGACCGGATAATATTGTCTGAAAGCCAAATCGGGTAAAGTAAAATAACTATACCGAGAAACACCGTGAAAACGGCACGGATTTACAACAAATTAAATTCTTAAAAGGAGAAAAATGTTATGCTGTTTGACAATAAGTTCATTCATTACTCATTTTTATACGCCAGAAGCGAAGACTTTCACAATTGCTTCAGAATGACAATCAACATGAAAGAAGAGGTAAACGGTGACGCGCTGAAAAAAGCGGCAGATACTGCCATAAAAAGGTACCCATACTTTTCGGTAAAGGTTGTTGACTGTGAAAACGGCTACGATGTTGTGAAAAACGACGAGCCGTTTATTATTGCAAATACCTCCGAGCCTCCCTATCTCGGCACTAAGTCGTCAAATTATCATTTTGTGGCTGTAAGCTATGAAGATAACAGCATTTATATAGACAGCTACCATTCACTTACAGACGGTGCGGGCGTAACACCGTTTGCGAAAACACTGATATACTATTATCTGTACGAAAAGACCGGCGAAGTAATAGACCCCGCGAATATAAACATGGCAGACGACCCGATTGACGAAGACGAAATCCGTGACCCCGCGTCAAAAGCGGACAATCTGCCGGAAAAGCCTTTTTGCGAAAGCAAACCCGAAAAGCCGTTATCACTCCAAAAATACGTCAGTGACACCGAGGGAGAGCAAACAACCTGTTACATAAAAATAGACGAAAAAAGCCTTATGGAATATGCCAAATCAAACGACGGAACTCCTAACGCGATGATTACGGCTATGTTCTACAAAGCGATACTGCGTAATCACCCGGAGATAAACGAGCCTATCACAGCGGGAGTTGCGATGACTACCCGCCCCGCATTTGACGCGGAAAAAAGCTATGCAAATCTTGTGGCGCTCTTACACCTTAAATATTTGCCTAAAATGAAGGATTATGATATATTAAAGCTTGGCACGCTGGGAAGAGGTATGATAATGCTTCAGTCACAGCCCGAGAATGTCCTTTATGGACTGCGCGGAAGAAAACAGCTGGTGGACTATCTCGACTCGCTCCCGACTGATGAAGAAAGGCAGCAGGCGTATTACAGAATGATACAGCAAACAAGAACACTCGACACTTTTTTTGAAAGCTATACCGGAAAAAAGAGCTGGGGCGCAGTCGAGCCATATATCGACAGTATTTATGCAATCAGCGAAACGGGGCCTAACAGCTTCGGTGTCAACGTCTACGCGATAAACGGAACATTTGATATTGCGGTAAATCAGAGCTTTGGCAGCGACAGATATGTAAAGAGCTTTATGGATATTATGGCGGAGGAGAATATCAAGTTTACTTATGAGGGAAAGGGCAAACTGAAAACGGCGAGGGTGAAGGTATATTAAGGCTTATATAAATTCACGGGAGGCGCTATGACACAGGAAAGAAAATGCCCCGTTGCCAAAAAATGCAGCGGCTGTCAGTTATCGAATATGAGCTACGCCGAGCAGCTTTTATGGAAGCAAAGGGACGTCACACGCCTGCTCGGTGAGTATTGCGAAATCCCGCCTGTCATCGGCATGGACGACCCCTACAACTACCGCAACAAGGTGCAGGCGGTATTCCGAAGCGACCGCGGCGGGAAGATTATTTCGGGTGTCTATCAGTCCTCGCGCAACGGCATAGTGGGGATTGACAGCTGTATGCTCGATGATGAGCGAGCAGACAGGATAATAGTCGGTATAAGGGAGCTGATGCGCTCGTTTAAGCTAAAGCCGTATGACGAGGGCACCGAGCGCGGATTTTTGCGGCACGTTCTTATAAGAATCGGTAAAAGCAGCGGTGAGGTGCTTGTAACATTGGTCGGCGGCACGCCGGTATTCCCGAAAAAGCGGAGCTTTGTAAATGCGCTGGTAAGCCGCTTTCCCGAGATTACGACCGTCACCTTTACGGTAAACCACACGCCCGAAATGCTTTTGCTCGGCGACAGCGAGGAAGTGCTCTACGGAAACGGCTATATTACAGATGAGCTTTGCGGAAAGAGGTTCAGGATTTCGGCAAAGTCGTTCTATCAGGTAAACCCCGTGCAGACTGAAAAGCTGTACAGCTACGCCATTGAAGCGGCGGAGCTGAAAAAGACGGATATTATGCTTGACGCGTACAGCGGGATAGGAACTATCGGCATAATCGCATCGGATTATGTAAAGCAGGTACAGGGCATTGAATACAACGCCGCGGCGGTGCGTGACGCGGTGAAAAACTGCCACGAAAACGGGCTTTTGCGTGATATTGCCTTCAACAAGGGCGACGCGGGCGAGGTTT
>CAMEKZ010000050.1 GCA_945921635.1 uncultured Clostridia bacterium | reverse complement strand
ATATAAGTAGAGGATGTATTTTGACTATAAAAATTGCAATAACCGGAAAAAGCGAAAATTCAAAGCTTATATGTATTGAGTTGCCGTTATCCTCCGAGCTGTCGTAGGAATAATAATACGTTTCCATCTGAGATATTCCGTGGTACAGCTCATAAGCCGCCGCGCCATACATACCCGGCTTGCTGTTTATGTAATCCTGCATATACTCGTCAATCTCTTCGAGCGTGTCATAATCAAAATCGTTCTGCGCGGCAGAGCCGAAGGCATCCGTAGAAACAGTCTTGTTCACGGTATTATAAATCAGCACAAGCGCACTGCTGTACTGCTCCTGATAGTTCTCCTTGTAAAAATCAAATGCGTACTGTCTGGGCACCTTGCCGTCAGTATCATCCGTGACAAGCATAATCACGGGATAACCGAGCCTATCCGACGCCCTGCTGAGATAGGTTTCTGCACCCTCAGCCGTAGCAGAATCCGTACTGCCGGTAAAATCATAAAACACCCCGACCGAGTCAGCTGATACCGCAAACGACAAAGCGAAAACAGAGGCAAAAACAGCAGTAAGTACGGCGATAAAAGCCTTTATATGTTTTTTCATAAATCAAAACTCCCTTCCGTAATCTACCGTCAGCTGAAGAATCCGAGCAGCCGCGCTATGATGTAAAGTACTGTCAGTATGCCCGCAGCGCCCAGTCCGTAAAGGAAGGTGTTGCGGTTGAGCTTTCCGCGGTTTATCGGTATTGAACCGGACAGCTTTCCTGTCTGACCGTTTACGCCGTACTGATAGACCTTTCCGTTATAATGATACGCTAAGAACCAGACGGGCAGCAGGGCGTATTTTTTGCTGAAAAACTGCTGCTGTACATCGCAGGTATTTATGTTTACATATTTGTCATACTGCCGTTTAAGGTCTGTTTCCATGTAATTTTTGCAGGCAGCCATCGCCTTTACCCTTTGACGCTCCAGCGCGGTATCCGCGTCAACATCGTATTTTTCTGCCATAAAGCCGGAGAGATAGGACATGGAAAAATCGGTGAGCTTTGAAAAGTCGTAGGGCTGTAAGGCGTCCATCAGTGTGTCGTCAATAAGCCTTGCGCCGTCGGCGGGGATATTTTCGTAATATATGACCGCGCCGCGGACCGCGTTGTATTCTCTGACAAGGGTTTTGCCTTTTCTCAGAGTGGAGGATTTACAAAAAGCGGTTACATCGGTTTTGAAGGAATAATCGCCGAGCCAGAAAGGAACATACACGCCGGTTATCTTTTCAAGCGTTTTGCTGTCGTTAAAGTCCTTAGGCAGATATTTTTTGTCCTTGCAAAAATCAAGGAAAGTCTTTTCCGCCTGCTCTCTGGTTACGCTGAACGGGATTATGTAATCGGGTCTGAACTCGCCGGACAGCCTGCCTGTTAATGTAACAGGACTGTGGCAATAATAGCAGTTCAGCGACACGGTATTCTTGTCCGCAATTATCTGACTGCCGCAGCTCGGGCACTGATAAAGAGCGTTGTTTTCGGCAAAATCGCTGTATTCCTCCTGCTTTTGCTTATCTGACAAATCGAGATTTTCGTTCTTTTTAAATATATCGGTAATTTCGTCAAACGAAAAATTGCTGTCGCAATATTCGCAATGAAACGAGCGAGTTTCCGCGCTGTAAATTACATCTCCGCCACAGTTCGGGCATTTATACTGTACAACCTGCAAAATATTTCTCCCTTTCGCATTTTTAATATAAAATATATCATTTTTGTGTTTAGGGCAATCATCGGACTGCAATATTTCTTTAAAAAATCGGTAAAATCAGCTGATAAATTCAGGCACAGTACGTCTTTATATCCCGAGCCGCAAATCCCTGAGCAGTAAATAATTCTCGTCCGCATCACCAAAAAAACGCTTGTCCGAGCCTTTTATAATCTCCTCGATATACATTGCACACTGCGAGTAAAACTCGCTCTCGTAATGCACGATATGCGCACCGCCCAGCGGGAAGCTGTCATCTGCGTAAAAATGCCTTGATATATCTATCACACGGCAGTCGGTAAGGCGGCAGAACATCTCCTCATACCTTGCTATAAACCGCCGCTTTTTATCAAGCGTATTATCGCTGTCCGAAAGCGTGTCGAGCCTGTTGTCAAGCGTGATATATTTATCCTTGAGGTCAATTTTTACAAGGATAATTCTGTCACTGTAGCGGCTCTTTACAAAATCCGCAAAACGGGTCATGTTCTCGTCGCAGAACTCCTCGGTTTTTTCGTCAAAAAGATATGTTGCCCTGCATTCGGACGAAATCTCCTTATAAAAATCGGTACGCTGTATAAAATCGTCAGTTTCAAAAAGTCCACCGTTGTACATCATTTCTCGGCAGATAAGGTCGTAAAAATCCACAACAAGCCAGTCGCCGCCGCTGTTTTTCAGAAGTCTCGTTCCCTCATGATTAAACGCCTCTTTTACCGTCCTTGAGCGCCATTTGTTGTTGCAGAATTTATCTGCGGAAAACTCTTTTCTGTACGGAATGTCAGGCTCAAAGGCGAGTACAGGCGGCTGCTTGAAGATATACCTCGACACCTCGGCGGTATTCGGTATGCGGTTTAAAGTTTCGCGAGAAACACAGCTGCCCCACACGTCAACCTTTACGGGTTTATTACAATTAAAATATTCTGTCAACCCTTGACGGTTGTCTTTGAGCAGGAATACAATTTCGCAGTTATGAACTCCGACAGGTATTTTTAAAGTACTGTTCAGCAGTCCTGCCATGAGCTTTACCGCGTTAAAGCCGCGTTTAAAAATAACCGAATAAAAATCATAGCTCTCAGATATATTTCCCTTTAACAGAGCGTCAACCGCCATAGCTGCACGAATAAATTCATCTGCCGTGCCGTCACCGTCAAGCAATTTTTCGGTATCGCAAAGCAAAATATCGGGGCGGGATTTTAATTTAATAAATCTGTCGGCGTTTTCCGCAACAAATTCCTTTGAGGTGTACTGTATCAGCAAATCGGCGGCGGATTTTCCGTCTAATAACCAGCTCTGATACGCACGGGCGGTCATGTTGCCGTAATACTTTATCACGCGTTTTGTCCATAATGAAATATCACGCTCGGCGTAATAGCTCTTTGCGCTGCCGGAGAGTATCTGCGATATTATTTTATTTACATGGATGTAGAAATATGGCTCAAAAGCTGACGGCGAGCTGTCCGAGCCGTCTGCAAAATAATACTGTGCAACATCTATAACTATCGGGTTTACAAGGTCAATAAAATACTGCTCCATTTCGCGTATGCGGCGGTTCAGTCCGTCGCGGCGCGTGCCGTTCCTAAGCTCCGTTACTTTTGCACATTTATCGGAAAAATTAAGTCTGATAAGGATAATTCTGTCGTTATTAAAACAGCATTTCAGCATATCTGCATAGCTTTTTAACGCAGGCTTCCAAAGCTTCGGTGAAAACGGCGGTGAAATTTTTTCAAAGCTATCCTTATTCTGAATATAGAACATGGATTTTTCAAACGCCTTTGACGCGGTGTAAAAGTTATCGCCTAGCCTATAGCAGGACACCGCCGCCGCTGTGTAAAAGTCCACAGCGATATAATCCGAGCGGCTGTTTTTGGCGTACTGTAAAAAGCTTTTTTCTATGTCAAGCCTTACCCTTACTGCTTCGCCTTTATCGGCTTTTTCTCCGTCCTTGCCGCATAATGTAAGCTGTGAAATAATCAATGCGCCGCTGTCAGCGGTGCAGTCCGACCTCTGCTCAAATATTTTTCTCAATACCACCGAGCCTTGCAGTAAAAGCTTCGGCTTTGCGGTAGGGTGGATTTTATCTCCGAGCGCGTCGGAGATATTTTTGACCGCTGATTTTTCGCTGTCGGTTATCGGGTTAAGCAGTGGTTTTACTGCCGCTCCGCGCTCGTTGTCAGCGGAAATAACGGGGATATACGAAACATCTGTCGTAATGCCGCCGTCCTCTGCGTTTTTTGTAAGCGTAAGCCGTATTACAGCGCTCTCGCGGTTTTCTCTAAGCTCCGACATGGTCGTGACGAAATTTCCGAGAGAATACGCGCACGGCACACGTCTGCCGTCAGAAGCGCTTATATAATCGAATTGTTGCAGTACATGGGGGTGCGAGCAGATAATAATATCTGCGCCAAGCTGTGCCATCTGCCTTGCGGCAGTCTCCTGTGCACGCCTTACCTGCGACGAGTTCATCTTACCAAAGTGCTGATAAGCGATTATATATTCCGCGCCGCTTTTCTGTGCGGAATTTACAAGCTCCCCGAAATATTCGGGAGAATATTTTCCGATAATTCTTTCATCATCATTTTCACAGCATAGCTGCTCGGTGCCGTTGCTTATCATATTGCAGGCTATAATTGCTGTTTTTATGCCGTTTATATCAACAACAACCGGATTGTCATTAAGCGTACCGATATTGTACATACCGCTGTTTTTGATATTCCTTACCGTATCGTGCAGTCCGGCTCTGCCGGTATCGCAGTTATGGTTATTTGCAGTAACGAGTGCATCAAAACCCGCATCGCAAAGCGCACGGATAAAGGTAGACGGCGAATTGCAGTTGGGCGAGCCGCTGTCAAGCCTTATCTGCTCGCACTCATACGGTGCGCCGTCAAAGCAGGTTGTCTCCAGTACACCGACCGCAAAATCGGCGGAGGAAAGCAAAGGCTTTATCTCGGAAAAAGCCTCGGTAAAGTCGAAAGAAAAGCCTTTTGCGGCTCTCTGATGATTAAGCGCACACATCATATCCCCCGCGAGCAGGATAACCGCCGAGGGCGATTTTTCGGGCGAGAGGTCGCGTCCTATTTCAATATTTGCGACAGCAGTTTCGCCGTTTTCCATAGTGAGGGTTATTTCCGCTTTACCGACCGCTTTTGCTGTAACTGTGCCGTTTTCATCTACCGTGGCAATCCTGTCATCGCTTGATGTAAAATGTACATCGGGCACGGTGTTTTTATATTCCCATTTAAGCGCGGCGCTCTCTCCGACATTAAGACAAACAGTATGCTGCACCTTCAGCCTATTGCATACCGGTACAAACATCACGCTGTCGGACAATTCGCCCATTGACTCTTTTCCGTTTTCATAGCAGAAAGCGCGCACGCGTACAAGATACTCTTCGCCGTTTTTAAAGCCGAGTATCATTTTTGAGCAGTTCTGGGAGTATCTGGTTTTAAAGCACACATCGGAGCTATCTGCACGGTAGAAGTGCAGTACATATCCGTCCGCACCTACTACGCTGTCCCAGCTCGACAAAGCCGCTCCGTCGCGCGGCTTTACTGTTAAATTTTTCGGTGCGCTCAGCATGGCTGTGTCCTCCAATTGCATTTTTGTAAAATTTCAGCGACTTTTCTATATGAAAATTATATCATTCACGCCGCATTCTGTCAAGAAAAGTAAAAAGCAATACCCATAGCACAACTTCAAAAAAACGCCCTTATACACCGTAAAAAACGATGTATAAGAGCGTTATGTATCCTAGGTTAATCTCCTGTCGAATCTCTGAGCACCAGGCTGTGCGGCAGGGTGTACAGATTGTGGTCGGGGATAGTAGCCTTCATATTCTCAATAAGCTTTTCTATTACCAGCTTGCCCTGTGCATAGCACGGCTGTTCAACCGTAGACAGATGAGGCACGAACATATGCGAGTAGGATATATTGTCAAAGCCCATGAAAATAAGATCCTTTCCTATTCTGTAGCCCTTTGACAGCGCATAGTTCATAGCGCCGATTGCGATAGTATCGGATATTGAGAAAATAGCCGTCGGTGGACTCGGCAGGTTCATCAGATATTCACAGCCGCGCATACCCTGCTCTGCCTCGTAGCCGCCGAAATATACATATTCTTCGTTATACGGGATATTGTTATCTTTAAGCGCGAGCTTATAACCGATTTCGCGGTCGATACTCGACTGGCTTCTTTGTAATGTGGTGATAAGGCCGATTTTTCTGTGACCCTTTCTGATAAGATAATTTACCGCGTCACGGCCTGCCTTTACGTTGTCTATGGTAACCGTAAGCACGTTACAGTTATCCAGTCTCTCAAGGCACATCGCTATGTTGTGCTTTTCGCCGAGTGCATTTATCGTAGCGGCGTCAAGCTTAGGACCTAACAGCACTGCGCCGTCAACCGCCCTTGAAAACAGCATACCGAGCAGGTGCATCTCATGGTTGGGGTCGTCGTGGGTCGTAGCAATAAGCACATCGTAGTTCTGAGCAAAGGCGGCAGCCTCCATACCTCTGATAACATCAGAGTAAAAGCTCTGCTCCGTTGACGCGATTATCGCGAGTATGCGGCGCGTCTCGCTCTTTCTTAAATCTCTGCCGAGAAAATTAGGGCTGTATCCGAGCTCCTCGACTGCATTGTTTACCGCTCTGATAGCCTCCTCGGAAACATTTGACTTTTTGTTGAGAACGCGCGATACTGTCGCGACCGAGACGTTTGCGGCTTTTGCCACATCTTTTATAGTAACACTCATTAAGCAAACTCCCCCTGAACTATATAAACTGAAATATAAGATTATTATACTAAATTGTGAAAACCTTTTCAATGTGTTATTTAAACAAAATTTCGTAATTATTTTTATATAAATCTACAAGACGGCCTGAAGCTTTTGAGCCGCCGCAGTATTACAGCTTATATGCGGCTGTGGAAGACATAGTCACCAATGATACGGTATTATTCACTTTTAAGTAGGCTTATTCGGCAATATATATGGTATTTACATAAAATAAAAGCCGCTGCCGCTTAATTTTTTGTGCAAAAAGTAACTTTACAAATCATCAATTTTAAGTTAAACTATAAATAATGATAATAGCATAAGGTTATTAGGTAAAATTACGCCGAATGCCAAGCAGATGAAAGGAATGGATTTAATTGAAGAAAAAATCTGTAACCATGAGCGACATCGCCAAAACCATGGAAATCAGCACCGTTACGGTGTCAAAGGCGCTCGGTGACAAAGACGGAGTAAGTGAAGAACTGCGGGATAAAATAAAACAAAAAGCAAATGAAATGGGCTACAGATTCAGCTATGCGGCAAAAGGCGGAAAGGACGGTTTCACCTTTAATATCAGCATAGTTGTTGCAAAACACTTTATCAATGATGCAAGTGCGTTCTACTGGGTAGTATACCGCCATATTGTTGAGCTTCTGCAAAAGCAGAACTATTACGGCATTCTTGACGTTATTTCCGAGAGCGACCAGGCGGATAAAGTTATGCCGAACTCGGTAACCGATAAAAAGGTTGACGGTGTTATCGTACTCGGTCAATTTGACAACGATTATGTAAACAAGCTGCTGGAGCTTGATATACCCGTTGTTTTCCTCGACTTCTACAGCGGTGACAACGGCACCGACACCATTCTTTCCGACAACTTCTTTGGCTCTTATATGCTGACAAATTATCTCATCAACGCCGGACACAGAAATATCGGATTTCTCGGTACAATCACATCTACATCAAGTATTCAGGACAGATACCTCGGATATTACAAGGCTCTGCTTGAAAACGGCATACCGCTCCGTCCCGAATGGATAGTAAAGGACAGACATACCGACGGCAACATTTTCACTCACTTTGAGCTTCCTCAGACAAAGCCGACAGCTTTTGTCTGCAACTGTGACGAGGCGGCTTATGCATTGCTCAATCAGCTGAGAAGCGAGGGATACATAGTACCCGATGATATTTCGATTGTAGGCTATGACAATCATATTTATTCCACTATTGCAAATCCGCGTATCACAACAATAGATGTTGACAGCAAGAGAATGTCACATGAAGCTGTCGAAACCATAATCAAAAAAATCCGCGACAAGAATTTTTCCCGCGGCAGAATACTGGTTACCGGAAAGCTGATACAGCGTGACAGCGTAAAGTTTATAAAATAAGGACTACAGTCGGGCTTTGCCGCAGTATCGCGGTACAGCCCGATTTCAGGTAAAAGGCAAATGAAAATAATTGATACCCATGCACATTATGACGATATCAAGTTTGACACCGACCGTGATGAGCTTCTTGCAAAAATCCTAGATGAGAGCGTAGAAAAAATAATAAATATCGGCTGTGATATAAAATCAAGCGAGTATTCTGTTATGCTTTCAAAAAAATATCCCGAGATTTCCGCGGCGGTCGGCATACACCCCGAAAATGCAGATACGATAAGCGAGGACTACATTGAAAAGCTGAAAAAGCTTGCGCTCGGCAATCCGAAAAATGTTGTCGCAATAGGCGAAATCGGCCTCGACTATCACTATGAGGGATATTCAAGAGAAAGGCAGATAGAACTGTTCAGGCAGCAGATAAGGCTTGCAGACGAGCTTTGCCTGCCAATAATAATCCACTCGCGCGACGCCACCGAGGACACCATGAATATTCTGCGTGAAATGAAGCCGAAAAAGGCGGTCATGCACTGCTATTCCGGAAGCACCGAGACAGCGCAGGAGCTTGTAAAAATGGGGTATTACATCCGCTTTCACGGCATGCTTCCCCTTACGCACACGAAACAACCGGTTCGCGCCTGCGAGGCTATTCCTATCGAGCGGATAATGCTCGAAACCGACAGTCCGTACATGGCGCCATCGCCGCACAGAGGAGAGCGCTGTGACAGCTCGCTGACGCATTTTACAGCCGCAAAGCTCGCTGAGATAAAAGGAATTTCGACCGATGAGGCTATAGAAATATGCAATAAAAACGCATACCGATTTTTCGGTCTTGATTTTATATGTAAAACGTGATAGAATATCACTGACAGAATATTTTTCAACCGCATTTACAGCGGAATTTCAAACGAAAGGTTATGTTATGGAAGCTGACGCCCGAAAACCGAGGAAGGCGGCACGAGTGCTGCTCTACCCTCTTATTTTACTGAACAGAGGACTTGACAAGCTGCTGTCAAAGGCTCTCGGAGAGAGCTATTACGGCAAGGAGGACACAACGCAGGACAATATCATGTCTATGGTTGATGCAGGAAACGAGTACGGCAACCTTGAGGACGAGTCCGCGCAGATGATAAACAATATATTTGAGTTCGGCGATCTGGTCGCGTCCGATGTTATGACCCACCGCACGAATATCGTAGGTGTAGATATTGACTCATCACTTGACGATATAGTCTATATAGCGCTTGACAAGGGCTTTTCGCGCATACCCGTATACAAGGGCAGCATTGACGCGATTGTAGGTATAATAATCGTCAAGGATCTGCTCTGCCTTGTCGGAAACGATGACAAGGATAAGCTGAAGATAGAGGATTTTCTGCGCGAGGCGGTATATGTTCCCGAGTCGTGCAGCTGCTCGGACGCGTTCAAGTTTCTGACTAACCTGAAATCCGGCATGGGCGTTGTCGTGGACGAATACGGCGGCACGGCGGGCATAATCACGCTGGAGGACATAATAGAGTCTATCATGGGCGATATTGAGGACGAGTACGATGAAGAACACGACCCGATTACCCCGCGCTCAAACGGCGCTTATGAGGTGGACGGTGAGGCCGACCCCGAGGACGTGCTGGAGCTGTTCGGCTATGAGCTGGACGAAAACCACGAATATGACACGATTGCGGGCTTTGTGACCGACCTGCTCGGATATATCCCCGATGAGGAGGGCGACCACCCGAAGGTGAGATATAAGGATATTATTTTCAAAGTGACAAAGGTCGAGGACAACTGTATTTCAAAGCTTATAGTGCGCCCGTGCAAGGAGGAGGAAATACGGCAGGAACCAAAAGAAACACCGCATTCGTCTTAATATAACTGTTGAATATACACAACAACGGCAGTACCGATTGGTACTGCCGTCATTTTTGTTTTCCCAAATTAAGCCGTAGTCTTTCCTGATATGTTCGTATATCCGCTGTACAGCGCCGTCTTGCCGCTCATTTTGTAAGCTCTTATTCTTAATTTATAAGTAGTATTTTTTGCAAGTCCGCTTATTCTGTAAGTGGTTTTGGTGTTATTGGTTATCTTAGCCGCTCTCACCCATTTGCCGCCCTTGTATATCTCAATGATATATCCGTCAGCCGAAGTGTTCTTAGTCCAATTAAGACGAAGTGCGGTAGAAGTCTTTCCGCCGATTTTTACTCCGCTTAACTTTGACGGATTTGTACGAGCCGCAAGGGTACTTGTATAGGAGCTGTAAAGTGCCGTCTTTCCGCTCATCTTATATGCCTTTACGCGGAATTTGTATGCAGTTCCTCCCGCAAGTCCAGTTATACGGTAGGTAGTAGTTGAGTTATTTGTCAGCTTTGCTATGCGTACCCACTTGCCTCCCTTGTATTGTTCGATTATATAACCATCGGCGCTTGTGTTCTTAGTCCAGCTGAGTCTCAGTGCGTCAGCGGCTCTGCCGCCGAGGGAAAGGCCCGTTACGGCTGAGGGATTTGTTCGCCCCGCAAGCGTGATTGTGTATGCACTGTAAACCGTGGATGAGCCTTCCGTTTTGTACGTCCTCATGCGGAACTTATATGCCGTGCCTGCCGCAAGGCCGGTTACTTTATAAGTAGTAGTAGCGTTATTTGTTATCTTTGTAACTCTTACCCACTTGGAACCGTCATACTTTTCAAGAATGTATCCGTCTGCCACGGTGTTCTTTGTCCATTTGAGGGACAATGTGTCCGAAGTACGGGCACTGAGTGCCAGACCATTTACGGTTGACAGAGTTGTCCGTGCGGAAATCGTACTTGAATATGCGCTGTAGGCAGTGGTTGAGCCGTCCGTTTTATACGCTCTCATGCGGAGCTGATAATCCGTGTTTGCCGAAAGTCCGGTTACACGATAGGTTGTGGTTTCGTTGTTTGTAATCTTTGCGGCGCTTACCCAGCCGGAGCCGTCATTCTTTTCTATTATGTAGCCGTCGGCATTTACACACTGTGACCAGTTAAGGCGAAGCGCATCGGACGCTTTGCCGCCGAGAGTCAGGTCGGTTATATCAAAGTCGTTTACCACCTTGAAGCTATAGGTCTTTTTCAGAGTAGGATTATATTTCGGGTATACCGTTATAGTTACATTGCCGGTTTTCAGCATCTCCATATATCCGTCTTCGACCTTAACAACCGATGGGTCGGAGGATTTTACGACATATTCGCTTCCGAGTCCCTCTTCGACATCGCCGGACATAAAGTAAAACAGCGTATAGCCAATCGGATAATATGAATAAGGCGAAGGCAGGAAATAATAACTATATGGCTCTATCTGCCAATACGTTGCAAAATCAGTCACAACATTAACGACCTGCTTTTCGGAGCAGACCGAGCAGGCAAGAGTTGCTTTACCGTTTGAAACGCCCTTATTCACAAGCTTGTGTCCGTTTTCGATAACCGTTCTGCTGTTTGACGATGGAGCCGAAACATTTATGCTGTAGAATGTAACAAACTCATTATCCCATGTATACCATACAAGCTTGCCGCCGCAGACTATAGGCTTACAGTCGGAAAGATTTCCCGCCATACTGTATATTTTATCTGTTTGCTTGCCGTCTCCGTCAAGGTAGGTATAATATACAATATTGTTTTTAGACCACAGGAGCATATATTTGCCGGTACCGACCTTTACAAGATGAGGCGTTGAAGCCACATCGCTATAATCGTCCTTGTTCAGCGTATAGCTTGTAAGCTTTGTGACAGTCGGTGTGCTTTCGCCTTTTTTCAGCACAGATACAAATATGTTGTAGGTGTCGGTATCGTCATAAAAATCAGTCTGTGCGCCGACCGCTATATATGATGTATCGGATATTTCAAAGCCGCCGACTTTAACTCCCGTATAATTTACTCCGCAGTCACCCTCAATATCCATCATCGAATAATAATCGCAGGAATTGTAATAAGAGGGGACAAACTTTCCTGTTGACGCGTCGGTATTGTACTTTATAAGCGCAACACTTCTCGGATACGCGTCACCGTGGTCAAGAGCCACAATGCTGTTATCCTCAACAGCTACAAACTGATTAAAGGAATGGCTGACATAGCCATAGCTTACATTCATAACATCACAATATGAGTCTGTCACGCTCATGCTCTCAGTATCGTATTCAATTGTTACATTAGCCTGATGGTGATAACCGTCAGAGCTTTGATACATCTCATGACAGGTACGCACTATAAGATACTTTCCCAGCTCGGTTATTCTTGCGTTTCCTGCGTCAAACGGAATATATGTATTACAGTCGTATAGTCCGACAGCCGCAATTCTGCTCCAGTTTTTGTCATACTTTGTAAGACGATAGCACTCAACGTTTGCAGACTCATTAGGATTTGACTGTCCGGTAAGGAGATAATAGTTGGAGTCAGTTTCATAAAAAGCGCCGAATATGGGCAGTTCGGCTGCTATCTTTTTGGTTTCCTTAAGATTGTATGAAGAGTCATAATACTCTACGATAATCCCGTCGTTCGGCGTGTTCTGGACGCGCATAAGTCTGCCGTCGGAGCATTCCGTCAGATAGGACTCTACAGTCTGCGACCAGTAATAGGTATAATCCTGTGCTTCGACATTACTGCCCTCGTATACGGTGCAGGTCGTTGTAACAGCAGATGCGTTCACAGCGAATATGCCACAAAAAACAGTCATAATCAGTACAATTACTGCTGAAAAAGAATATTTCAGCACGGCTCTGCATGAAAAATCAATATTCATAAAACTCCCCCGTTTTTAACATAAAATATCTGATAAAAGCTTCCTCCCGAAACCTAAGAGGAAGCTTTTATATCACTTTACTGAAAACTGATACTTGGTCGTGAAGTTGTAAACCTGTCCTGCTTTATATACGCAAGAGGGCTTGAACTGCGGCTTGTTCGGAGAGTCGGGGCAATACTGGCTCTCAAGGCAAAATCCCTGATTCTTGCCGATAATTGTTCCCTGCTTGCCCGTCTCGCCGCTGAGTCCGCCGCCGATATAGAACTGGATAGCAGGCTTATCGGTGTAGGTTGTCATAACTCTGCCGCTCTCCGGCTCGTAAACCTCCGCCGCCTTTCTCATCTCGATTGTTTCACCGAGGATGTAGTTGTGGTCGTAGCCGCCGGGGAGTCTGCCGTTATCCATATCCTCGCCTATTCTCTTGGGAGAAGTAAAGTCAAACGGTGTACCCGCTACATCGGCAATCTCGCCCGTAGGAATGAGCAGATTATCGACAGGGGTGTACTTGTCGGCGTAAATTGTCGCAACATGATTTAAAATCTTGTCTGCTCCGAAGCCTGCGAGGTTGAAATATGTATGGTTTGTGAAGTTCATTATTGTGTCTTTGTCGCTTACCGCCATATAGTTGATTTCAAGCGCGTCCTCGGTAAGTGTATAGGTTACTTCAAGAACGACCGTGCCGGGGTAGTTTTCCTCGCCGTCAACGCTTGTGTAAGAGAATACAACGTAGGGGTTTTCCTTTTCGCCTACCTCTTTAACCGTCCATACTTTCTTATTAAATCCGATATTACCGCCGTGCAGGTGATTTACTACGTTAT
>CAMEKZ010000049.1 GCA_945921635.1 uncultured Clostridia bacterium | reverse complement strand
CTATCAAATCGGGCATACTTTAAAAATCGCACAGCCGCAGCCTTGCCCTACTGTTCTACAAATCGGCTGCCGATATTTTATCGGTATCTCTTTGCCCTATCCTTTTGTAAAATATACGTTTCATCAGAGTAAAGCACAGGATAAAAATCCTTATTTGCGCGATTTTCCCGCCTTTCCCGATTAAAAACCACTTGTATTTCCCGCCGATATGGTGTATACTTACATCATAACGGCAGATTTTCTGCACGGATATAACGAAAGGAACAGTAAAAACATGGGAAAAGCATTGATAATCGGAGCGGGCGGAGTTGCCGGCGTAGTAGTTCATAAATGCTGTCAGAACAGCGAGGTATTCAGCGAAATCTGTATCGCTAGCCGCACAAAGTCAAAGTGCGACGCTCTAAAAGCTTCGGCTGAGGCAAAAGGCACAAAGACAAAAATCACAACTGCACAGGTTGACGCGGATAACGTTCCTGAGCTTGTTGCGCTGATAAATAAAGAAAAGCCCGACATCGTGATAAATGTTGCGCTGCCCTATCAGGATCTTACAATCATGGACGCGTGCCTTGAAACAAAGACCGACTATGTAGATACGGCGAATTACGAGCACCCCGATACCGCAAAATTTGAATATAAATACCAGTGGGCTTACCGCGAGAAGTTTGAAAAGGCGGGTATAACCGCCCTGCTCGGCAGCGGCTTTGACCCCGGCGTTACCGGCGTATTCTGCGCCTATGCACAAAAACACTATTTCGACGAGATAAACTACATCGACATACTTGACTGCAACGGCGGTGACCACGGCTATCCGTTTGCTACAAACTTCAACCCCGAAATAAATATCCGCGAGGTTTCCGCAAAGGGCAGCTATATTGAGGACGGCAAGTGGGTCGAGACCGAGCCGATGGAGATAAAGCGCGTCTACAACTTTGAAGAGGTCGGAGAAAAGGATATGTACCTGCTCCACCATGAGGAGCTGGAGTCGCTCGCGCTCAATATCAAGGGTATAAAGCGCATACGCTTCTTTATGACCTTCGGACAGAGCTACCTAACACACTTAAAGTGCCTTGAAAACGTCGGCATGACCTCTATCAAGCCTATAATGTACGAGGGCAAGGAGATAGTTCCGCTCCAGTTCTTAAAGGCTGTGCTGCCCGACCCCGCTTCGCTCGGCCCGAGGACAGTCGGCAAGACGAATATCGGCTGTATCTGCACCGGCAAGAAGGACGGCAAGGAGGTACACTACAAGGTGTTCAACGTATGCGACCACCAGGAGTGCTATAAGGAGGTAGGCTCGCAGGCGATAAGCTATACCACCGGTGTACCCGCTATGATAGGCGCAATGATGGTCATGACCGGCAAGTGGAAAAAGCCTGGCGTATATAATATCGAGGAGTTCGACCCCGACCCGTTTATGGATGCGCTGAATAAATGGGGTCTGCCGTGGAGAGAGGACTTCAACCCCGCTCTGGTTGACTGAATCTGATACAATTTCATATAGCAAAAACCACCGTGAGATTTCCTCACGGTGGCTTGTTTGTTATGCAATAATTAAACTAATTCGATAACAGCCATTTCTGCTGCGTCGCCTCTTCTGGGGCCGATTTTGATAACGCGGGTATAACCGCCGTTCTTGTCAGCATACTTGGGAGCGATTTCGTCAAAGAGCTTCTTGGCTACTTCTTCCTTAGTTACATAAGCAAAAACCTGACGCTTTGTGTGCAGAGTGTTTGCCTTGCCAAGTGTAATCATCTTTTCAGCAGCGCTGCGAACTTCCTTAGCTCTTGCAACTGTTGTGATGATTTTGCCCTTTTCAAGAAGCAGTGTAACCATACCTCTGAGCATAGCCTTTCTGTGATCGCTGGTTCTTCCCAGTTTTCTTGAACCTGCCATGATTATTTCTCCTTTCAGACAAAATGAAAGTCACTTTTAATTGTTATCATCGTCACTCGCAAGGTCAAAGCCCAAAGACTGAAGCTTTGCTCTGACTTCTTCAAATGACTTCTTGCCGAGGTTTCTAACCTTCATCATATCGCCCTGTGACTTGTTGATAAGGTCATCGACGGTATTGATGTTTGCACGCTTTAAGCAGTTGAACGAGCGTACCGAAAGGTCAAGGTCGTCAATTGTCATTTCGAGAATCTTGTCCTTGCCTGTTTCGCTCTTGTCCGCCATAAGCTCAGGCTGAATTGCTTCATCCGAAAGCTCAACGAACAGCTGCAAATGGTCGGTTAATACCTTAGCGGCGTATGAAACAGCTTCCTTTGCGGAAATAGTACCGTCAGTCCAAACCTCAATAATCAGCTTGTCATAGTCGGTTCTCTGTCCCACACGGGTGTTTTCAACCGTATAATTCACCTTTAATACAGGTGTATAAATGCTGTCAACAGCAATTATGCCGATAACCGGCTGAAGCTGCTGTTTATTCTTTTCAGCAGATACATATCCTCTGCCTCTGTCAAGAGTAATCTCCATATAGAGCTTTGCGCCGGGGCCGAGGGTAGCAATATGCATACCGGGGTCGAGGATTTCGATTTCGCTGTCGGTCTTGATGTCGCCAGCAGTTACGTCGCACTCGCCCTCAGCTTCAATATAAACTGTTTTCGGGCATTCGCCGTACATTTTTGCAATGAGGCCTTTAATGTTGAGGATTATTTCGGTAACATCCTCTTTTACACCCGGAATTGTGGAGAATTCATGCTGAACGCCGTCAATCTTTACAGAAGTAACGGCTACGCCGGGAAGTGAAGAAAGCAGAACACGACGAAGGCTGTTGCCGAGTGTGTTTCCGTATCCGCATTCCAATGGCTCAAGCGAGAACATACCATAGGTTCCGTCGGGTTTTAACTTAACGGTCTCAATTACCGGCTTTTCGATTTTTTCGAGCATTTGGTTTACCCTCCCACAAGTTTGTTAGTGTTGAATCGGGAAAATCCCGAAATACGAACGGGCTGGATTTACAAAAGTAAAACCGCCCAGTTAATTTTAAATTACGATTTGGCGGGCTTTGCCCTCCGCACCCGTAAAAACGGTGCGGAATTGTAAATTAAAAATAACTGATACATACCGCGCGGCGCGGTATGAAAGAGTCTTTGCAAAACAGATATGCGAGCGATTATTTTGAATACAACTCGATTACGAGGTGTTCTGCAATCTCAAAGTCAAGCTCATCGCGCTGGAATTCGCGAGTAACCTTAGCTGACATAGCCTCTTTATTAACGTCCAGCCACAGAGGAATAAGTCTTCCGTTTGTCTGTTCAACAATCTGTGCAAACTTGGGGCTCTTCTTGCTTGTTTCGCTGACTGCAATAACGTCGCCGGGCTTTACTCTGTAAGACGGAACATCTACCTTCTTGCCGTTTACTGTGAAGTGACCGTGTGTTACAAGCTGTCTTGACTCTCTTCTTGTGATAGCCATACCCATTCTGAATACAACGTTGTCAAGTCTGGACTCAAGAATCTTTATCAGGTTTTCACCTGCAACGCCTTCCATCTTAACAGCCATCTCATAGTAGTGATAGAACTGCTTTTCAAGAACGCCGTAGATAAATTTCAGCTTCTGCTTTTCCTTGAGCTGCATACCGTACTCGGAAACCTTTTTTCTGTTATTAGCATTTGCGTGACGGTTTGTTTCCTTGCTGTATCCCAGTACCATGGGAGAAATTCCTAAAGCCTTACATCTTTTTAAGACCGGTTGTCTGTCTACTGCCATTTGTCAGTACCTCCGTTTTTCAAATAAATATCGTTTCTTGAACGGCTGTGCCGTTCACGCGACTCTGAGTAAACTACACTCAGTTTTTCTGTTATACACGTCTTCTCTTGGGAGGACGGCATCCATTGTGAGGAATAGGAGTAACATCCTTAATAAGTCTAACCTCAAGACCTGCTGCCTGTAAAGCACGAATTGCTGCTTCACGTCCAGAGCCGGGACCCTTTACAAAAACCTCAACGGTTTTCAGACCGTGCTCCATAGCTGCCTTAGCGGCTGTCTCTGCTGCGCTCTGTGCAGCAAAGGGAGTAGACTTTCTGGAGCCTCTGAAGCCCAGACCGCCTGCTGATGCCCATGATAAAGCATTACCCTGAAGGTCTGTGATAGTAACAATTGTATTGTTGAATGTAGACTGAATATGAGCTGCACCATTTTCGATGTTCTTGCGCTCACGACGTCTGCGAACAACAGGCTTTTTATTAGCGGTTGCCTTTGCCATTGATTTACCACCTTTCTGCGAAGTGCATTACTTCTTCTTGTTAGCGATGGTCTTCTTAGGACCTTTTCTTGTTCTTGCGTTTGTCTTAGTACGCTGACCGCGAACAGGGAGACCCTTGCGGTGACGTGTTCCTCTGTAGCAGTTGATTTCAACAAGGCGCTTGATGTCAAGTGCAACTTTTCTTCTTAAGTCACCCTCGAGAACAACACCGAGCTTTTCAATAGCCTCACGGATTTTTGTTTCTTCGTCATCGGTAAGATCCTTGACTCTGGTGTCGGGGTTTACGCCTGCCTCAGCCAGAATGTCATTAGCGGTCTTTCTGCCGATGCCGTAAACGTATGTCAATCCGATTTCAACACGCTTTTCCTTAGGCAGATCGATACCAGCAATTCTTGCCATGTCTTTTTCCTCCTGTTATAATGTAGGGCTTAGCCCTGTCTCTGCTTATGCTTAGGTTCCTGGCATATAACCATAACCTTGCCCTTGCGTTTGATTACCTTGCACTTATCGCACATAGGCTTTACTGAAGGTCTAACTTTCATTTTAATATCATCCTTCCTGTACAGTGAGCTGTGAAAATCACTCGCGCCGCAGCGCCGCTCACAAGGCTTCGGGCTTGCGCCCGCTTAAAGGTTTAAGATTACTTGGCTCTCCATGTAATTCTGCCTTTGGTAAGGTCATACGGTGACATCTCTACAGTAACCTTATCACCGGGTAAGATACGAATGAAATTCATACGCAGCTTGCCGCTTACATGAGCCAAAATTTTATGTCCGTTTTCCAGCTCAACCTGAAATGTAGCATTCGGCAGCGCTTCAAGTATCTTGCCGTTTACCTCGATTACATCTTCTTTAGACAAGCTCAATCACTCTCCTCGGCGATGTCCGCCCCGAGTCCGAACGTCCTCAGAGCTGCTCTTAGTCGTTTATTGGTTATATCCGTAACATCGATAACCTTTGAGGTTTTCTGAAGATGCAGCGGATTTTTCTTTTTCGGTGCTTCAGCCTTGCGCCGCTTGCCATCGGCAATGTACGCAAAACCGTTTTCCACCCGCATGACCGCATAATAGCTTCCGCTGTCGTGCCCCGCCATGCTTTTTACCACCATTCCCTGCGCAATAGCTTCACGGTTCATAGAGTCCTCCGTTATTTTGGGTGATGCAGTGAGCTCTTCGTCATAATCAGCGGCTCACCGTTTGTTATTGCGATTGTGTGCTCAAAATGAGCGCTAAGATTTCCGTTTGCCTCAACTACCGTCCATTTGTCGGCGAGGACACGAACCTCTGCGGTGGTTTCGTTTATCATCGGCTCAATGCAGATTGTCATGCCCGGTACAAGTCTAGGACCTCTGCCCGCCTTGCCCAAATTAGGTACATCGGGCGCCTCGTGCATTTCGTGACCTATTCCGTGACCGATATACTTTTCAACCACATAGTAGCCGCGCGATTCACAATAAGTCTGTACGGCGTGAGAAATGTCGCCGATGCGATTGCCGGGAACCGCCATCTTTATTCCCTCATAAAGCGCCTGCTCGGTGACCTGAAGCAGCCTTTCGGCTCTGTCGGATACCTTGCCGACCTTGAAGGTGTAAGCATTATCACCGTTAAAACCGTCTATTTCGGCGGTGACGTCAACGGAAACAATGTCTCCGTCCCTGATAATCTTTTTCTTTGACGGTACACCGTGAATAAGCTCTGAGTTGAGCGAGATACAGGCACTGCCCGTAAACCCGCCGTAGCCGAGAGATGAAGGAACAGCCCCCTTGGAAACGATAAAATCATGAATGATTTTATCAAGCTCCCAGGTGCTCATTCCGGGCTTTATTGCGTTTCCCGCAACAATAAGCGCCTCGGCTGCTATCTCATTTGCTTTCTTCATTATTTCGATTTCTTTTGCCGATTTAACCTGAATCATTATTACGCCTCAACTGCCGCAAGGGTCAGTTTTGAGGTTTCTGCGATCTCTTCCTGTCCCTCTACGGTGACAAGCTTGCCCTTGCTCTGGTAGTAATCCTTTAGGGGAGCTGTCTTTTCATAGTAGGTTTTCAGTCTGGAAATGACTGTTTCAGGCTTGTCGTCGATACGCTGAACTACGTTTGCACCGCACAGATTGCACTTGCCCTCAACCTTTGTGGGCTTGTATTCAATGTGATACGAAGCTCCGCAGCCCTCGCATACGCGTCTGCCGGAGAGTCTTGCGATGATTTTTTCATCGGGAACGCTGATTTCGATTACCTTGTCAATCTTTATGCCCATAGCCTCGAGTGCCTCAGCCTGAGCAACCGTTCTCGGAAAACCATCGAGTATAAAACCGTTTTTAGCATCATCCTCGGCAATTCTGTCCTTTAAGATGCCTATTACGACCTCATCGGGAACTAAATCGCCTCTGTCCATATATTCCTTTGCTGCAAGACCCGCGGGTGTGCCGTTCTTTACGGCCTCTCTGAGCATATTGCCCGTTGAAATAGCGGGTATTCCGAGCTTGTCGCAGACAACTTCTGCCTGTGTTCCTTTACCTGCGCCGGGTGCGCCTAAGAAAATCAAATTCATAGCAAATACCTTTCTCCGTCGTACGGTCGGTTTATTCGAGGAAGCCCTTGTGATGACGCATCATCATCTGGCTCTCGAGAGCGCGGACTGTTTCAAGAGCTACACCTACAACGATAAGAATGGTTGTACCGCCGAGTGACAGGCCGGTGAGCCCCGTAAGGTTCTGGAATATGATAGGGAATATTGCGATGATACCAAGGAATATAGCGCCTACCAATGTAACCTTAGAAAGTGAATTATGGATAAAGTCTGATGTCGGCTTGCCCGGACGGTAGCCGGGGATTGCGCCGTTGTTCTTCTTTAAATCATTGGCAATCTGTACCGGATTATACTGCATAGCAATATAAAAATAGTTGAAGCCGATGATAAGGAAGAAGTAGATTATTGCGTAGAACACGCTGTTTGAGCTGAAGAACGCCATTACGCCGCCCCAGAAGCCCTCAGTCTGTGCCGTTACGCCGAAGAAGTAACCAATTGTTGTAGGTAACGACATAATCGACATTGCGAAGATGATAGGCATAACGCCTGCCATTGCAACCTTAATCGGAATGTGGTTTGTCTGTCCGCCGTACATCTTTCTGCCGACTACTCTCTTTGCATACTGTACCGGAATACGTCTTTCTGCGTTTGTCATAAGGATTACGAATGCAATCATCACAACGTAGATGACAAGGATAAGCGGTACGAATACCCAGTTCTGAGCAGCGTCCATGGAAATCTGCTTGAAGAGGTTGATTACCATGTTAGGTACTCTTGAAATGATACCTGCGAACAGTATCATTGAAATACCGTTGCCGATACCCTTCTGGCTGATCTGATCGCCCAGCCAGATAATAAGCGATGCACCCGCCGTAAAGCAAGCAACTATCGTGATAGCTGCGAGCACGCCGTCAAAGCCGTCAACATAATAAACGGCATTCACGTTGCGAAGTCCGATGTAGAATGCAATCGCCTGGAATAATCCAATGCCCAAAGCTACATATTTCGTAATCTTGTTTATCTTCTTACGTCCTTCATCGCCTTCTTTACTCAGACGCTCAAGCGGAGGAATAGCCACCGTGAGCAGCTGTACAATGATGGAAGCGTTGATGTACGGGGTGATTGACATAGCGAACAGTGTACCGTTGCTGAGCGAACCGCCCGTGATAACGTCGAGATAATTTAAGATTGTTCCGTCGCCCATCATGTTTTTGATGGCAGAGGGGTCGAGGAACGGTACGAATATTGCCGCACCGAAGCGGAATATAACTATGATGAGCAATGTAAATAAAATCTTTTTACGAAGTGCGGGATCGCTCCACGCGTTTCTCAAGACTTGAAACATTACAGCACCTCAGCCTTTCCGCCGGCACTTTCGATTTTAGCCTTTGCAGACTCAGAGAACTTAGCAGCCTTGACTGTAAAGCTCTTTGTAATGTCGCCGTTTCCGAGAACCTTTACGCCGTCTAATACCTTAGTTACAAGACCTGCGTCAATCATAGCGTCGAGGTCGATTACTGCACCGCTCTCAAAACGCGCCTCTAAATCAGCAACGTTGATTACTGTGTATTCAGTAGCAAAAATGTTGTTAAAGCCTCTCTTAGGCATACGTCTTGCGAGAGAAGTCTGACCGCCTTCAAATCCGGGTCTTACTCCGCCGCCAGAACGAGCCCACTGACCCTTGTGGCCCTTACCGGCTGTCTTACCGTGACCGGAACCGTGTCCGCGTCCGATACGCTTAACTTCCTTTGTTGCTCCTGCTGCAGGGTATAATTCGTGTAGCTTCATTGTTACACCTCCTATTTGTTAATGTGCTTTTTTAACTTTTGTAAGGTGTAAGGAATTATTCCTCAGTAACCTCAACTAAATAAGAAATTTCTTTTATCTTGCCTCTTGTAGCCGCGTTGTCGGGCTGAACGGTCTCAGCGCCTATCTTGCGTAAACCAAGAGACTGTGCTGTTGCAATATGGCTGTCCTTGCGGCCTGCCAGGGATTTAACCAGCTTGATTTTTAAAGCCATGTCGGTTTCCGTCCTTTCTAAGAGTAAAAAAATCTTATTCTAAGATTTCTTTTACAGTCTTTCCTCTGATAGCTGCAACCTGCTCTGCATCTCTGAGAGCCGTAAGACCTGCCATTGTTGCTCTTACTACGTTGCAGGGATTGTTGGAGCGAAGTGACTTTGTACGGATATTCTTGATACCTGCCATCTCGACAACCGCACGAACGGGGCCGCCTGCGATAACGCCGGTACCTTCGGGAGCGGGCTTCATAAGAACAGCGCCTGCGCCGAATTTTCCAACTATTTCATGAGGGATTGTATTGCCCTTTAAAGAAATCTTGACAATATTTTTCTTAGCGTCTTCAATACCCTTACGGATAGCGTCGGGAACTTCGTTGGATTTTCCTGTGCCGAAGCCTACAACACCGTTACCGTCACCAACTACCACGAGTGCGGAAAACTTCATGATACGTCCGCCCTTAACGGTTTTGGATACACGGTTGATGGCAACTACCTTTTCGGAAAGCTCGTATTTGCTTGCATCTAAAAGTGCCAAAATTTTGTCCTCCTATTGTGATTTGGTTCAAAGAACCTGTCTTATACTTGTATCAGAAGTTGAGGCCGCCCTCGCGTGCGCCCTCGGCAAGCGCTGCAACTCTGCCGTGGTATACATAACCCGAACGGTCGAATACTACGTCTGTGATGCCTGCTGCCTTTGCCTTTTCAGCCAAAGCAAGACCAACCTTCTTTGCTGCCTCTGCGTTGCCGCCGAAGCCCTCAAAGCTCTTTTCCATTGTTGATGCGCTGCAAAGGGTCTTACCTGCTACATCGTCAATGAGCTGTGCATAAATGTGCTTTGAAGAACGGAAAACGCTGAGACGCGGACAAGCTGCCGTACCGCTTATTTTAGCACGGATACGCTTGCGGCGTTTGATTCTGCTTTTCTTGCTATCAATTACTTTAATCATTTATTTTTCACCCCTTGCGGTTTATTTCTTGCCCTTACCTGCTTTACCTTCCTTGCGGCGGATTACTTCATCGGTATACTTGATACCCTTGCCCTTGTAAGGCTCGGGAGGACGCTTGCCTCTTACTTCGGCTGCAAACTGTCCGACCTTCTGCTTATCAATACCTGTGATGATGATTTTGTTAGGTGCGGGGGACTCAATCTTTATATCCTCTGTATCGGATACGATTACCTGATGTGAATAACCGAGGTTCATAACAAGGTCCTTGCCCTGCTTCTGAACACGGTAACCTACACCGTTTACATCCAGTTCCTTCTTAAAGCCGTTTGTTACGCCTTCAATCATGTTGTGGATGAGTGTTCTTGTCAGACCGTGGAGAGCGCGGTTTTCCTTCTCGTCATTAGGACGGGAAACTGTAACCTCAGCTCCGTTTACGGCAATCTGCATAGAGGGCTTGAACTCTTTTGTGAGTGTGCCCTTGGGGCCCTTAACTGTAACTGTTGAACCGTCTACTTTAACTTCGACGCCGGCAGGAACAGCTATAGGAGCTTTACCTATTCTTGACATACCTGTTCCTCCTTAATTACCAAACGAAAGCGAGCACTTCGCCGCCAACGTTGTTCTTGCGTGCCTCTCTGTCAGTCATAACACCTTTTGATGTTGACACGATTGCAATTCCTAAGCCCTTCATAACCTTGGGCATATCCTTGCTGTTGGAATAAATTCTAAGTCCGGGCTTGCTTACACGGCGTAAACCTGTAATGACCTGCGACTTGTTCTCAGTATACTTTAAAGTAATTCTTATAACGCCCTGTTTGTCGTCTTCAATTACTCTGAAATTCTTAATGTAACCCTCATCAACCAGTATCTGAGCAATCTGCTTCTTCATGTTAGAAGCGGGTACATCTACTGTCTGATGCTTGGCAGAGTTAGCGTTACGAATTCTTGTCAGCATATCTGCGATAGTATCGGTGATCTGCATTACTTACTTCCTCCTTAAAAAATGTTCTGCTTATTACCAGCTGGCTTTCTTTACGCCGGGAATCTGTCCTTTATAAGCAAGCTCTCTAAAGCAAATTCTGCATATACCAAACTTACGCATATAAGCGTGAGGTCTTCCGCAAATCTTGCATCTGTTGTAAGAACGGGTAGAAAACTTTGCAGGGCGCTGCTGTTTAGCAACCATTGATTTCTTTGCCATATTCTTTCGGTTTCCTTTCTTACTTTGCGAACGGAGCGCCCATAAGCGTGAGCAGCTCTCTTGCTTCTTCATCGGTCTTTGCGGTTGTTACAAAGTTGATGTCCATACCGCGTACCTTGTCGATTTTGTCGTATTCGATTTCAGGGAAAATAAGCTGTTCCTTGATACCGGTCGAGTAGTTGCCTCTGCCGTCGAATGAGTTGGGGTTGATACCTCTGAAGTCACGAACACGGGGGAGAGCAACGTTGAAAAATCTGTCGAGGAACTCGTACATCTTTTCGTCTCTCAGTGTTACCTTGACACCGATAATCATGCCTTCTCTCAGCTTGAAGTTAGCAACCGACTTCTTAGCGCGGCAAACTACCGGCTTCTGACCTGTAATCTGCATTAAATCGCTCATGATAGCATCTACTACCTTTGCGTTTTCCTTAGCCTCGCCGCAGCCGACATTGATTATAATCTTGTCGAGCTTGGGAACCTGCATAACGCTCTTGTAGCCGAACTTCTTGAAGAGAGCGGGAGCAACTGTTTCTCTGTAATAGGATTTCATTCTTGTCATATTATAAATCTCCTTACCGACAGCAGCCGGAAGTTACTTTATCCGACCTTTCTGCCGTTGTTATGGGCAGCTGATTAAAGCTCAGCGCCGCAGTGCTTGCAAACTCTTACCTTCTTGTCGCCCTTGGTTTCGTGACCAACTCTTGTGGGCTTGTTGCACTTGGGGCATACAGGCATAACCTTGCACGCGTAGATAGGAGCCTCGGCCTTTACAAGACCGCCCTGCTCGCCCTGACGTCTGGGCTTAACGTGCTTAGTTACGAGGTTTCTGCCCTCAACGATAACCTTCTTTTCCTTAGGGGATACTTCCAGAACCTTGCCCTGCTTGCCTTTGTCTTTGCCGGACATAATCTGAACGTTATCGCCTGTTTTTACGTGTAATGTGTTCATAGCGACCTCCGGATTATAATACTTCGGGAGCGAGTGAAAGGATCTTCATATAGTCCTTGTCACGCAGCTCTCTGGCTACGGGCCCAAAAATACGGGTTCCTCTGGGGTTTTTATCTTCCTTTATAATTACGGCTGCGTTTTCATCGAAACGAATGTATGTGCCGTCGTCACGTCTGATACCTGTTGCCGAACGAACGATAACGCACTTTACTACGTCACCCTTCTTAACAGTGCCGCCGGGGCTTGCCTTCTTTACAGAAGCAACAACCACGTCGCCTATGTTGGCGTACTTTCTGCGTGTACCGCCGAGCACTCTGATGCACATAAGCTCTTTAGCGCCTGTGTTATCCGCAACCTTCATGCGTGTCTGCATCTGAATCATGGATTTATTCTCCTTCCGAAAAAATTGAAGTAAAAATTACTTAGCCTTTTCGATGATGTTTACTAAACGCCATCTCTTGTCCTTGGAAAGGGGTCTGGTCTCCATAATTTCAACCGTATCTCCTATTCCGCAGGAGTTATTTTCGTCATGCGCTTTAAGCTTGATTGTACGCTTAATGATTTTCTTGTAAAGAGGGTGGCGGACATTGTCCTGGATTGCTACAACGATGGTCTTGTCCATCTTATCGCTTACAACCTTACCGACTCTGGTTTTTCTTAAATTTCTTTCACTCAAAGTTATGTCCTCCTCTCTTACTTGCTGGCAGCCAGCTCACGCTCGCGCTGAACTGTCTTAACGATTGCGATTTCTTTCTTGACTGCGCTTATTCTTGTGGGGTTGTCAAGCTTGTTTACGGCGAGCTGAAAACGGAGGTTGAATAATTCCTGCTTAAGCTCTGTAAGCTTCTTGTCGAGCTCGAGTTCAGATAACTCTCTGATTTCTTTAACCTTCATTACTGCTCACCTCCGGTTTCCTTAGTAACAAATTTGCACTTGATAGGAAGCTTGTGCATAGCAAGACGCATAGCTTCTCTTGCAGTTTCCTCAGGAACGCCGGCAATCTCAAACATTACGCGTCCGGGCTTAACAACTGCTACCCAGTACTCGGGCGAACCTTTACCTGAACCCATTCGGGTCTCGGCGGGCTTTTCTGTGATGGGCTTGTCAGGGAATATCTTAATCCAAACCTGACCGCCACGCTTGATATAACGTGTCATCGCGATACGGGCAGCCTCAATCTGATTTGAGGTAATCCATGCGGGCTCAAGAGCCTGCAGACCGTACTCGCCGTGGCTTACTACGTTGCCGCGTGTTGCCTTACCGGTCATACGACCGCGCTGTACTCTTCTGTACTTTACTCTCTTCGGAAGCAGCATTATTCGTTACCTCCCTCTTTTTTCTCTGCTCTGGGTCTGCGCGCTCTATTGTCGTTGTTGCGACGACGGGGCTTTTCTGTTCTCTGTGCGGGAATTTCGCCCTTGAGCACTTCCCCCTTGTAAATCCACACCTTTACGCCGATATCGCCGTAGGTTGTGTTTGCTCTCGCTACACCGTAATCGATGTCAGCTCTTAATGTCTGCAGAGGAATTGTACCCTCGTGGTAGCTCTCGCTTCTTGCGATTTCTGCACCGCCGAGACGGCCGCTTACCATTGTCTTGATACCCTTTGCGCCGAGCTTCATGGTTCTGCCGATGCAGCTCTTCATAGCTCTTCTGAAGGATACACGCTGCTCGAGCTGCATTGCGATGTTCTCAGCTACAAGCTTTGCGTCCATA
>CAMEKZ010000048.1 GCA_945921635.1 uncultured Clostridia bacterium | reverse complement strand
AGCATCGTTCTGATAAAGTTTGCACCGTTTATTCCGAAAACCCACGAGATACGCACGATATAGTGCTTGTCCACATTCTCCAGCACCTTATATTCGCCTTCGAGCTTTGTGCGTCCGTACACGCCTTTAGGCCCTTTTTCGTCATTGACATCATATTCGGCTTCGCCATCACCGGGGAAAACATAATCGGTGCTGAAATACATCATTTCAGCATCTATTTCCTTGCAGGCGAGCGCTATATTTTCTGTGCCTCCGACATTTACCGCATAGCACTTGTCGCGGTCGTCCTCCGCCTTATCCACGGCAGTGTATGCCGCACAATGTATTACCGCGGTCGGATTTTCGGCTCTGATAAAGCTGAGCACTGCCCCGCGGTCGGTTATATCCAGATCGTCTATATCTATTCCTTTGCACGGGATATTTCTTTTATTCAGCTCCTTGACTACATCATAGCCAAGCTGACCTTTAACGCCCGTTACAAGAATTTTCATATTTATGGTCATTCCTTTCCTGCTGAGGCACAAACAACAGGTTTGAAAATCTTCGATTTTTCAAACTTTGCCTTCCCTTATAAGCATAAGCACTTTTTTAAACAGCCATTCCGGCATCAGCTTCATAGCTATTTCCAGCTTTACCCCCGACGCGGCGAACTGCCTGTACCGGCGCATAATTTTCAAATCCCTGAGCGTCGCTTTGTTGAAATATCTTATTCTCGCGTCGTTGAAAACAATCATCTGATCAATGACATTCTTCAGCTCGCCGTCATAAAGCCGCTCATGGTATTCTCTGATACGGTCGCCGAATTTCAGAATGCGTTCCTCATAATACGACTGCTTATCGGTTATTCCCATAAGCACGGAGGTCTGATTCCCCGCGTGCTGCCTATAATCAATCAGCGGCTCGCGTATAACCTCAATCCTGCCCGCTAGCGCCGCATTTATTGCCAGCCACTGGTCATGCACAAGCGAATCTATGAACGGCACGGACTTCTTTGCTATTTCCGCTCTTATCATCATAGCACAGCCGGTTACAAAATTCCTCACCATCAGATATTCGGCGAGGTTTTCGCCCTCGAGCAGTATGTGCCTCTTGCGGACTTTTGTAATGCTGTCAGCAATCAGTTTTCCGTCACCATCGATTATAGCCACGTCACTGCATACAAGCGGCGAGCCCGTCTGCTCAAGCACCGATACCATGCGGCTGATTTTATCCTCATGCCATACGTCATCTTGATCGCAGTAGGCGAAATATTCGCCCTCGCCCTCGACAGTCAGCCGCTCGAACGCCTTGTTCGAGCCGAGGTTTTTTTCTCCGCGGATAATGCGGTAAGGAAACGATTTTATCAGCCTGCTCACCATCTTCTCGTCAAGTGGAAAATCGGGGCAGTCATCGTAAATGAGGAGATTTATATTCGGATATGTCTGGCGGTCAAGCGATTTGAGCTGCTCGGCGAGCAGTCTTTCGTCCGGCTTATATACCGCCATCAGTATGGCTACCGACGGGTTATCTGTTTCCATACATTCTCGCATAATAGTCCTGATATTCTCCGTTTATTATGTGCTCCCACCACTCGCGGTTGTCAAGATACCAGCGGATTGTTTTCTGTATTCCGTCGGCAAACTTTGTCTCGGGGAGCCAGCCAAGCTCGTTGTGTATTTTGGTGGGGTCGATTGCGTAGCGCATATCATGACCCTTGCGGTCGGCAACATAGGTGATAAGGCTTTCGGGCTTGTCGAGCGCCTTGCAGATAATCTTTACGATGTCTATATTCTTCATCTCGTTGTGTCCGCCGATATTGTACACCTCACCGACAGTTCCCTTGTGGATGATAAGGTCGATTGCGCGGCAGTGATCCTCTACATACAGCCAGTCGCGGACATTCTCACCCTTGCCGTAGACAGGCAGCGGCTTGTCGTTAAGCGCGTTTGCTATCATAAGCGGGATGAGCTTTTCGGGGAAGTGATACGGACCGTAGTTGTTCGAGCATCTCGATATTGTGACAGGCAGTCCGAAGGTTCTGTGATACGCCTGTACAAGCAAATCCGCGCTCGCCTTTGAAGCGGAATACGGCGAGCTTGTATGTATCGGCGTTTCCTCGGTGAAGAAAAGGTCGGGTCTGTCAAGCGGCAGGTCGCCGTACACCTCATCGGTAGAAACCTGATGATAGCGCTGTATGCCGTACTTTCTGCACGCGTCCATCATTACCTGAGTGCCGATGATATTGGTATTAAGGAATACGCCGGGGTTTTCGATTGAACGGTCAACGTGGCTTTCTGCCGCAAAGTTTACCACAATGTCGGGGTGCTCTTCTTCAAATACATTAAATACCGCCTCGCGGTCTGTAATATCAACCTTGCAGAAGCGGAAGTTGGGGTTGTCCATAACAGGCGCAAGCGTTTCCATATTTCCTGCGTATGTAAGGCAGTCAAGGCAAATGATACGATATTCGGGGTGTGCCTTTAGCATATAATGAACGAAATTTCCTCCGATAAAGCCCGCTCCGCCGGTAACTATAATTTTCATAATTATGACCTTTCCTTTCCTATTCAGGCCGTTCGTGCCGAGGCACAAACATACTACTCCGATTTTATATTCTATTATTTACACACAATCAGCGGACAGTATTCCCGTCCGCTTTTAAATCAGTTATTATAGGTAAAGCTGCAGTCGCTGTCTTTAAGCAGCGGTGCGTTTTTGTCCTTATCGGACAATATAGGATTTTCTATACCCCAGTTTACTCCGATTTCGGGGTCGTCAAAGCGTATGCTTCTGTCGCTTTCGTGGTTGTAGTAGTTGTCCGCCTTGTATAAAAACTCTACCTCGTCGGTAAGTGTTACAAAGCCGTGGCCGAAGCCTCTGGGGATAAACAGCTGACGCTTGTTTTCCGCCGAAAGCTCGACAGATACCCATTTTTTATAGGTCGGCGAGCCTTTTCTGAGGTCTACTGCGACATCAAGTACAGCGCCCTTTGCCACTCTTACAAGCTTTGCCTGTGCGTGCTCGCCGTTCTGGAAGTGTATACCTCTGAGCACACCCTTCTTTGCGGAATAGGAGTGATTATCCTGTACAAATTCGCAGTCAATCTGCGGAAGCTTGATTTTTGAATAGCTCTCCATAAACCAGCCGCGTGCATCGCCGAAAACCTGCGGCTCAACTATGTAAACTCCGTCAATTTCTGTATTTATTACGTTCATTTAAAATCCCTCTGTATCAATAAAGTATACTGCCGTCTGCAACCTTTTTCAGATGTGCGCCGTAGGGGCTCTTGCCGTAGCTTTCCGCGCTTTTAAGCAATGTATCACGGTCTATCCAGCCGTTTTTATAGGAAATTTCCTCAAGGCAGGAGATTTTGAGACCCTGTCTGTTTTCGATAACCCTTACATATTCGCTGGCCTCGGAAAGGCTGTCCACCGTTCCGGTGTCAAGCCAGCCGTAGCCGCGTCCGAGTGTGATTACATCGAGCCTTCCCTCTTCAAGATAAATTTTATTAAGGTCAGTGATTTCAAGCTCGCCGCGCGCCGAGGGTTTTAAGCTCTTAGCATATTCACAGACTTTATTATCGTAAAAATACAGTCCCGTTACCGCGTAGTTGCTTTTCGGATTTTTCGGCTTTTCTTCAAGTGAAACAGCCTTGCCGTCCTTGTCAAATTCTACAACGCCGAAGCGCTCGGGGTCATCTACATAATATCCGAACACCGTTGCTCTGCCGTGATTTTCTGCGGCGGCTCTCAGGTGCTTTTTGAGTCCGCTTCCGTGGAAGATATTGTCGCCGAGTATCATCGCACACTCGTCGCCGTCAATGAATTCTTCTCCGAGGATAAACGCCTGAGCCAGTCCGTCGGGAGAGGGCTGAACCTTATAGGAGAGATTTATGCCATAGCGCGAGCCGTCGCCGAGCAGCCGCTCAAAATTTGGCAAATCGGCAGGCGTGGAGATAATCAGTATATCTCTTATCCCAGCCAGCATAAGCGTTGACAGAGGATAGAATATCATTGGCTTATCGTATACAGGGAGAAGCTGCTTTGAGGTTACCATCGTGATGGGGTAAAGCCTTGTTCCGCTGCCGCCCGCAAGGATTATTCCTTTCATAATTACCAGCCTTTCTGTTTATTCAGACATCGATAAAAGTATTGCTAAAAAATGGTAAATATATCCTTTATTTCGGGTGTCTATATATATTTATATAATCGTATTATACTTGATTAGCGGTTATTTGTCAATAGATTTCTATGGTTTAAAAAAATTCCTGTAAATTATCAACTATCAACATCTGAAATATGCTTTGTGCATGGACAAAATACACATACAGCGGCATCCGAATAAAGCCAGTCCCTCCGCCACGTTTACCGCGTATTGGAATAAACCCCCATTCCACTACGCTCCATGGGGATTTATTCCAATACAGAACATCTCAAAATTTTTGAGGAAAATGTGTAAAGGGATATTGACAATATCAAACGTCTTTAGCTCGAAAACGGCGGCGAAATAAATATCGGCGGGTACATACTCCGCCGCACAGAAAACAGAATTACCGCCGACCTCTCGGCGGTCTTTGCAGGTCATACCGAAATCAGGTGTGTTTTTACGATGCCGGAGATTAAAGAGGGATACAAGCTTGACATATACGTCTGCAAAAATCTCATCGAGGTGTATATAAATGACGGAGAATATGTGCTGAGCAGCACGGTTTACGGTCTGTCGGACAAAATCATCACGGCGAAGACTATGAGCTGTTTGCCGTCGGTGAATAATGTGTGCCGCAAATAAAGGCTGATAACGATAAAAAGCTCTTCCGGACAGATAGCAGAATGTCCGGAAGAGCTTTTTCATGGCAAATTACAGGCTTTGACCTAACTTACCGTAACCTCATCGCTGTATACTGTATATTGCTCCTGCGTGCCGTTTGCCGTTTCAAAAGTAAACACCGTCTTTACACGGTATGTACCGGCACCGAAGCTTGTCGCAAGCGAACTTGCGGTTATAGAGTTTGTATAAGAATACTGAGTAAAGTGCGAATTTTCATTTGCGGTGAAGAAAAGGCCGAGCGCCCAATGCTTCTGTATCCACTGCTCCGCTTTTATCTGCGTAACGGCGCTTGTGCCGCGGGCCTTGCTTGTAGCTAAAGCCTTGTAATGGTCTGTACCCGATACAAGAGTCATTTCCAGCTCGCAGGTCATACTTGTCTGCAGGCTGTATGCTGACGCTCCATCTTCGGAATATGTCTGCGCTCCTGCCATAGGCACAGCCACCGCAAAGCACATAACCATTGCGATAACCATTGATAAAATTCGTTTTGCCAGTTTCATTTTAATAACCATCCTTTCTTTCAGACAAACATAGGATTTTATTTTTGCCGCTCTGATAACCGGTCAAAGTCCGATATGCCAAAGCCGCATATTGCCGTACCCGCGGATTAAGAACCGAACAGGCCTGCGTCCGCTGTTTCTGCCGATTCGGCGAACGACAGCGCTGTTGTCAGACACGGAGCGCAAGATATGTAGAAAAAGTAACCGTCCATGTACCAGTATAATCTCACATCATATTCGAATATACTGTCCTCACCGTAATGAGCCTTGTTATCACATATTGTATAAAATCCGGGGTTTCCGTTTACGGATATTTCCTTTAAATCGGTATCCTCAGGGAGTATTTCCATTGAGTCGGTCTTTAGCGCCGGAATCTGACAAAAGGATATTTCCGTTTCGTTATCCCCGACGTTATACTTATATGTCAGTATAAATCTCGATTTGCTGTCGCACCATACCGAGCATTCGTCCAAAGACGGGTCGGTAAGATGATATTTCTCGTCTATTGCACTTCTGGCATTATCATCAAAGCTGTCTACGCTGAGGGCATAATATCCCATGCGGTTGTAGAACTTAAAGCCGTTTACCAATCTGTAGCTGCTGAAGCCTGAAATAATAATAACAGAAAGAGCAGCTGCGGCAAATACCGCGCCGATGCGTCTTGCGATTTTTCTTCTGCCCTTAGGCAAAGGCTTGGCGAAACGCTCAATGACCCTTCCTCGCTTTATTCTGTAATCAAGGGAAAATCTGTGCGGCTTTTTCTGCTCCGTTTTTACAGAGCGTTCATAATGTTCGTCAAGCGTTTCGAGTATTGCGGTTCGTAAAAGATTGTTGTAGTTGCTATTCATCAAAAGCGTGCTCCTTTTCCAGTATTTCGGTAAGTCGTCTTCTCGCACGGAATAATCTCTGACGTATCAGGATTTCGCTTGTCCCGAGCGTATCGGCAAGCTCACGGGTATTCATACCGATAACGGCATTAAGATATATTATCTCATAATACACATCCGGAAGCCGGCGAAGTGCCGCTTTTACCTTTTCAAGCATAATTCTGCTGAATACAAGCTCTTCAAGCTTCACTCCGCTGTCCAGTTCCCCAAGCTGCTCGATGTCGGCAATGTCTTCTTCGCGCTTTTGTTTTTTACACATATTAAGAGCAACATTCTTCACCACGACTGTCAGATAATATCCCTTTTCCTTGTCGGGCAGGCTCATTATTCTCCCGGGATTATCAAGAATTGACAAAAAGGTATGCTGAACCGCATCCTCTGCGTCCGCTTTTTTGTGAAGAATATTGTAGGCAATAGCGTACATTTGCTGCTCGTATGTAGAATAAAGGTGTTCAATTAAATTTTTCTCAGCCTGTAAATGAGCTGCTGAGAATAACGTCTCTTCCACGCCTCACACCTCGATTAACTGTATACTATAATATAAAATTTTATCACAGCACAGGAAAGGTGTCAAGAAAAAAACGATTACGGTCAGATATTACTGTAAGCGCTCCGCAGAAAAAAGGAGGGTTATATTTTCCTTTCGTACCACAGTACTATATTCCGCTGAGATGGATACAAACCGCGGAGCGTGTTACAGAAAGAGGTAACTGTTTATATAATAGGCAAATGTTATCTGATTAGAGTGAACAAGCTATATTTACCCCTCTAATTATAAAACAGTTTTGGCGGCCTTTTGTTATACCCCATACGGAGTATTTTTGACCAAACCTGCCGATTTTTGTATATATGCACAAAAATCCAATATTTATATCTTGATATTTGTGCGTTTTGCCAATCAAATCCTGCTTAATTCCGTAAGCTCTGACAGGCGGGCATTGAAAAATTCATATATTTTTGCAATAACGGCTGTTATTCTTCCTTTTTTCTTATAAAATAAAAAATTGCTATTGACACGGCGGAAAAAATGTGTATAATATATTAGGTGGTTGTAAACCTGATTTGCATTACACCGTCTGAAACGGCTGTTTAAACAGTCTTACGGCAGGAAAGGAGCGGTTTTATGTCTAAAAATATGGATATAGCCATTCTGCTTGACGTATACGGCGGAATGCTTACCGAAAGGCAGAGCGACACGCTGAGCCTTTATTATAACGAGGATTTGTCACTGACCGAGATTGCTGAGAACTTCGGGATTACCCGTCAGGGCGTGCACAAGTGCATACGCAGTGCGGAGGACTATCTGCTCCAGCTTGAGCAGACCTTAGGCTATGCGGAAAAATACCGCGAGCTTTATGCGCTGACCGAGCAGCTGGATAAGCTGACCGACAGCGACGCTTTTAAAGATAAAGGCACCCGTGAAAAAGTCAAGGGCTGCATAGAGAAAATAAGAGCAACCATCTGATATATAAGAGATAAAAGAAAAGTATTTGACAAGGAGGCGGCAATATGGCTTTTGAGGGACTTTCCGACAAGCTCGGCAAGGTATTCGGCAAGCTGAAAAATCACGGCAAGCTGAGCGAAAAGGATGTAAAGGAAGCGATGCGCGAGGTAAAGATGGCATTGCTCGAGGCCGATGTAAGCTTTCCTGTCGTAAAGGACTTTGTAGGAAAAGTAAGCGAGCGTGCAGTCGGCAGCGAGGTCATGAACAGCCTCACCCCTGCACAGCAGGTTATAGATATAGTGCATGACGAGCTTATAAAGCTCATGGGTAGCGACACCGCAAGGATAGACTTTCCGTCAAAGCCGCCGTGTGTCATTATGATGTGCGGTTTACAGGGTGCAGGTAAAACCACCCACACCGCAAAGCTTGCAAAATATCTTCGCGGGCAGAACAGGCGGCCTTTGCTTGTAGCCTGCGATATATACCGTCCCGCGGCTATCGACCAGCTCAAGGTTGTCGGCGAGCAGGCGGGAGCAAAGGTTTTTGAGCTTGGAAAGACCGACCCCGTAAAGGTTGCCGAGCAGGGCATAAAATACGCAAAGGACAACGGCTTTGACGTTGTTATCCTCGATACGGCGGGTCGTCTGCACATAGACGAGCAGCTGATGGACGAGCTGAAAAACATTAAAGCTAGCGTTCAGCCGAGCGAGATTTTGCTTGTAGTTGACTCAATGACCGGTCAGGACGCGGTAAACGTGGCAAAGACCTTTAACGAGCTTCTTGACATAACCGGTGTTATTCTGACAAAGCTGGACGGCGACACAAGAGGCGGTGCGGCGCTGTCGGTACTGTCGGTAACCGGCAAGCCGATAAAGTTCGCGGGCGTCGGTGAAAAAATCGATGACCTTGAGCAGTTCCACCCCAACCGCATGGCGGACAGAATACTTGGCATGGGCGACGTGCTCTCCCTTATCGAAAAGGCTAAGATAAGCGTTGACGAAAAGGAGCAGGAAAAGCTTGCAAAGCGCCTGCAGGAAAACAAGTTCGACATGAACGACCTGTACGCCCAGTTTGAGCAGATTGAAAAGATGGGCAGTATCTCGTCGCTTATCAAGATGATACCGGGTGTCGGCAACAAGGTAAAGGAAGAGGACATTGACGAGCGGAAGATGTACCGCACAAAGGCTATTATCTCCTCAATGACCAAAAAAGAGCGCGAGCGTCCGTCGATTATCGATGCAAAGCGCAAGCGCAGAATCGCCGCAGGAAGCGGTACAAAGGTAGAAGATGTAAACCAGCTTTTAAAGCAGTTTGAAGCTATGCAGAAGATGATGAAGCAGATGGGCTTTAAGGGCGGCAAGAAAAAGAGATTCCCTAAATTCCCCATGGGTGGCATGGGCGGAATGAACGGATTTCCGATGCAGTAATTCATAGCGTTTTAGGCTTGGATATAAATACTAATAACATTTTTATGAGGTGAACAAAATGGTAAAAATCAGATTAAGACGTATGGGCGCAAAGAAGGCACCTTTTTACAGAATAGTAGTTGCTGACTCACGCTACCCCAGAGACGGCCGTTTCATTGAAGAAATCGGTTACTATGACCCCACTAAGGAGCCTTCTGTTATTTCTGTAGATACAGAAAAGGCAAACAAGTGGATTGCAAACGGCGCACAGCCCACAGACACCGTTAAGAAGCTGCTTAAGATTGCCGCTGAAAAGTAATTGACGGACAGGCACAGAGAATCGGAGAAAATGCAGGGTTACCTGCATTTCCCGCTAATTCTCGGATTTTCGACAGAATATTCCTTTAAAACGTAAGGAAAGGACGATATAAATGGAAAAGTTGCTTATAACTATGGTGGAAGACCTTGTAGATGACAAGTCCGCCATCAAGGTGACGGTTGACGAGCCCAAAGAGGACGGCACCGTTGTATATCATCTGCACGTTGCTCCCGATGATATGGGACGTGTAATAGGCAAGCAGGGCAGAATAGCAAAGGCTATCCGCACCATCATGCGTGCAGGCGCTGTAAGATACAACCAGAAGGTAATGGTAGAAATAGACTGATTATAACGTATAATCGGTTTTGATTTTGAGCATTATATTTCTGCATTGTAGCATATTGTTATTTACTGGCGCCGCAAAGACAGCGGTCGTCCGTTTAAGCATTTACAATATAATTTTAAGGAGGACTTTATCATGTACGAATGTGTATGCGGTTATGTTTACGACCCCGAGCAGGGTGATCCCGACGGCGGTATCGCTCCCGGCACTGCTTTTGAGGATATTCCGGATGACTGGGTATGCCCCATTTGCGGCCTTGGCAAGGACTCTTTCACTAAGAAGGACTAAGCGTAACAAACGTTCACAAGCGGAGAGCCGTCGGCTCTCCGCTGTTGCTTTTCCCCCGCTTTTTTGCTATAATCATAACATCGAAAGGCGGCTTATATTTTATGCTAAAGAAAATCACACTCGGCACGCGGCAGGTTGAATATAATCTGACGCGAAAACGGATAAAAAATATAAATATTAGGATAAAGTCGGACTTATCGGTATCGGTGTCTGCACCGAACCGTGTTTCTGTCAAAGAAATAGAAAATCTCCTCATCACAAAGACCGATTTTATTCTGAATGCACTCGACAAATACGAACAGCGGCAGAAAAATTCGCCGAAGCCGCTTGAATACAAAAGCGGAGATACCGTTATTTTGTTCGGCGAACACATGAAGCTGACTGCGATTCGCGCAGAGAAAAACGAAGTCGGAAGAATAGGCGGCGAAATCCTGCTTGCTACAAAGACCGACGATACAGAGCTTAAAAAGAAAACGCTCGACAAATGGCTAAGACAGCAATGCAAGGGCGAAGTCATAAGAGCCTGCGAAAAGGTCTACCCCTACTTTAAGGCGTTGGGCGTACAATACCCCGAAATCACCTTCAGAAAAATGTCCGCACGCTGGGGAAGCTGCCGCCCGTATGAGGGCAGGCTGTGCTTTAACACCGAGCTGTACAAAATGCCGCGCGCGTTTATCGAATATGTTGCGGCGCATGAGTTCACCCACTTTCTGCACCCGAACCACTCAAAGGACTTTTACCGACAGCTTGAAATGATAATGCCCGATTGGAAAGAGCGAAAAAAGCTGTCCGAGGCAAGCTATTGATATATCGGACAGCTTGAAATACTCCACAATATAACTATATTAAATCCGAAAAAAACTGAACGGAGAAAAGCAAATGGATATTATAATAAGGAAATACACAAGCGACGATGCACCCGCCGCCGTAAAAATCTGGAACAGCGTAGTAGAGGCGGCAGACGCGTTTCCGCAGGACGAGCCTTTTTCGGCCGAGGATGGTGATAAGTTCTTCATGTCACAGTCCTACACCGCATTAGCCTGCGACGGCAGCGAAATCGTAGGACTGTATATCCTCCACCCGAACAATGTCGGCAGGTGCGGCCATATCTGCAACGCAAGCTACGCGGTGCGCCCCGATATGCGCGGACGGCATATCGGAGAAATGCTTGTAAAGCATTGTATAAAGACAGCGAGGGAGCTCGGCTTCGGCATATTGCAGTTCAACGCGGTTGTGAAAACAAACACCGCCGCGCTGTCGCTTTATAAAAAGCTGGGATTTACTCAGCTCGGGGTGATACCGCGCGGTTTCAGGCTGAAAGACGGAAGCTACGAGGACATAATCCCGCATTATTATGCCCTTTAATTTCCATAAAAGTGAAAATTCAGCCGATTTTCGCCCCAAATATGTTAAAATTGTCACGCAAATGTGAAAATTTTGCGAATTTTAGCACTCTCCTCTTGACAGTGCTAAAATTCGTGCTATAATGTAAGTGTACCTTGAAGGAGGGGCAAAAAGAGAATAAAAAATCGGTTCGGAATTTCTCCTTGATTTTCTTCCTTCGGGTGCTTGACATATAATTTTATTCAAGCCGGTATAAAATCCGGCGGGTGACAAGGCTCGCCACCGCGCGGAAGCTCTTTTCCCACAGCTACGAGTTTTGAGTGAATGGAGGAATGACTTATGTTACCCGAGATTTTCAGCACAAACCTTTTTGACGATTTCTTTGACGATTCTTTTGCCATGACGCGGCACAATCCGCTTTACGGCAGACACGCGGCAAACATCATGAAAACCGATGTCCGCGAAACCGAAAACTCCTACGAGCTGGATATAGATTTACCCGGCTTTAAGAAAGAGGACGTATCGGTTCAGCTTGACAACGGCTATCTGACAATCAGTGCCGCAAAGAGCCTTGACAAGGACGAAAAGAACAAAGAGGGCAAATATATAAGACAGGAGCGCTACACCGGTCAGTGCAGCAGGAGCTTCTATGTCGGCGACAACATCGAGTCAAAGGATGTCGGCGCTAAGTTTGAGGACGGCATATTAAAGCTGACAATGCCTAAGAATGTACCGCAGGTACAGCACAACAATTATATTGCTATCGAGTAAAACACCATGTTTCCTCAAATAATAAAGCGGCGCGCCGTGTGGGTATCCTGCACGGCGCGCACCGCTTTGCATAAAATAACGGGCAGTATCGGACTATTATCCGATACTGTCCTAAATTCTTTTGTCATATTTCAAAAACTCATTGCTGTGCCCCTGTCTACGAAGCGGATACCCCTTTGCTATAAGCGTGTCCGCCTTTAACGCGACAAGATTTTTATCCGTATTCATCGACCGCGCTATCTGCCCTATATCACACCCGCGCTTTATATAATCCAGTATCTCATCGTCTGGGAGCGAAAGCTGTGCGGCGAAGATATTCGCCTCGTACTCCATCTGCCTGTCCTGCATACCGAAAATATCGTATTCCTCAAAGCCGCCGCTTTTTATCGCAACCCCGCGGTGCAGTACATCGTGCCCTATTTCATGCAGCAGTACGATTTTTTTCATCACGGGAGTAAGGTCGTCCTTTATGAATATAAAGCGGTTCTTCAGTATGACCTTATACGCGCCGCGCTGTAATTTAAAACGGCAGGGCATAATCTCTATGTCAAGCTCCTTTGCTATCCTGTACGGGTCGCGCGAGCCGCATTTGTTCAGAACCTCGTCCGCCCTTTTCGCCGTATCGGGTATATTTACCAGCATATTACCCCGCCTTTCACGATAGCCTTGTTACTTCTTCGGAGAATATTTTCTGTTCTTCTCCTTTGCTATCCAGTACGCATCCTGAATAGCGCGCATCATCTCGTCCATATCCTCCTGTGCAAGACAGCCGCCCGCAAAAAGCCCCGTCACCTCCGACAAAAGCTCCTGCGCCTGTCTTGCGCCCTTCGCTCCGTATTTTTCCCCGGCGTCCGCGATAAAATCCTCGTCCTCGGTCAGCAGATAATTAACCTCCACGCCGAGCACCTCCGCCATCTTTTTGTAAAGCTCGCGCTTTTTGGGATAGCGGTCGCCTGTCTCATAATTCGTCACGGTGCGAAGCGACACACCAAGCTCGCTTGCGAGCTGACTTTGTGTAAGCCCCGCGTTTATCCTTGCCTGCCTTAGCTTTTCGCTGAATTTCATACACGGCCGTCCTTTCCGTTTTCGGCAAAATTTAAGAAAATATATTTCGTATACGCACTTGACAAACGCAACTTATTTGCGTATAATAGAAACAAGCAATTAAGTTGCGTATTTATAATACAATAATTTGCGCAATTTGTCAAGTGTTTTTGCCGATTTTGCGGCAATTTTGCGGAAAGGATATTATATGGGCAGGAGCATACTCCATGTAGATATGAACAATTTTTACGCCTCGGTCGAGTGTATGTTAAATCCCGACCTGCGCGGCAAGCCGGTCGCGGTCTGCGGCAGCATCGAGGACAGGCACGGCATAGTCCTCGCGAAAAACTACGAGGCAAAGGCATACGGCATAAAGACAGCCGAGCCGGTGACGCAGGCGAAACAGAAATGCGGCTCGCTTGTCATAGTTCCGCCGCATTTTGAGGAATATATAAAATATTCAAATCTCGCGCGGGAGATATATTCGGAGTACACCGACCTTATCGAGCCGTTCGGCATTGACGAGTGCTGGCTCGACATAACCGGCACTCGGCGGCTGTTCGGCGAGCCGGAGGAAG
>CAMEKZ010000047.1 GCA_945921635.1 uncultured Clostridia bacterium | reverse complement strand
AACACGCTGATACTTGCATTTGTCGGCGGGTCGGTAGCCGTGCTGATGCTTAATTACAGCTATGATTTGCCGTACTATCAGCTGATAAATTCCTACAGTATAGGTATCGAGATAATGCAGGGACTTTCGGGAAGTATCGGAATTGTCCTCACCGTGCCCTTTACCTCGCTGCTCGCGGCTGTCCTGATTAAAAAGTACAAGCGCAAAGTACAGCCTTAACGGCATATTATATACCAAAGAGCGGACGGAGACGCGGTGGCGTCAGCGCCCGTGAACAGCCGCGTCAGGCTTTACGCCGCCCGCTTTTATCCCCCGCCCTCGGCGGGGGATTTTGCGGGTTGCACCCGCGGGCAGCTCCGCCTTTTTATATGTTGAAGTATATAAATATTAGTGCGACGGCGGGGGAAAACGAAGTGCATGGCGGGGGATTTGCGGGTTGCACCCGCGGGCAGTTGCCGGTTGCACCGGCGGGCAGCTCCGCCTTTTGATATGTTTGTTTACTATAAGTGATTGTGTGACGGCAGAGTCGGAACAAGGTGAAAGCGAACGGGCATACTCAGCACTACAGTCGGCGATATGCGCAACATAGCTATGTTGTAGTAGCTTTGCTTACCCTCGAAAAAATTTTTCAAAACTATGGAAATGTGAATAAAAATGTGATATAATGTAACATATAATGCAAAAATGTGCCCGTACGGCACTTATTAACCCACGAAAGGACAGTTGCAATGTCGTTTAATAATCTGTCGGGACAGCTTATGACCGACAGCAACGGAGTAACGTATATCATATCCGATACATTTTCCGTGCTTTATCCGGGCGAGCAGGAGCCGTCCGTTTATGAATGGCGGGATCTGACCTCGCTTCGGGTCGGGGACGGCACTATCACAATCAGCACATCCGATAATACCTACAGCATAAAGGCAGACGCGTTTGAAAGCCGCGAGCAGTTTTTAAGCGCAAAGGCTATTGCAGTGTCGGGCGCCGCCGAGGCAAAGGTGCCTTATTCCTCCGATGTCGAGCTTCTGCCCGATAAGGGACTTTACATAAGCCGTGATATACCCGACAATGCAGTTTTTGCAACCGGCGAATACAGCATCAAGGATATAAAATCCTCGCTTCTGCTGCTTCTTATAGGCAAGGCGGGCAGGATTCTGTGGTGTGTCGGTATACTCGGCGGACTGCTCGCGCTTCTGATTCTGCACCTCACTATAGGCTTTAACGAAACAAACTGGTGGTATCTGCTGATAGGCGGATTTTTCTGCGGGGTAGGTGCGGTAGCACTTGTCTATATTGTCATGATGATTATAGCAAAGCTGAAATACGCCGCCGTGCTCAGCTCCTACGCAAAGCATAACGACACCGTCACTTTTGCAGTCTGTTCCGAAGGCTTTTCGGTCTGCGAGAGTGATATTTACAGTCCGAACGATATAATCAGATGGAATATAAAGGATACTTATATCGAGACCGGCTCAATGTATATTATTACAGGAAAGTCACATTCTGTCATCTGGATACCGAAATCGCTTTTCACTCGAGAAGACCAGAACAGAATAAGCGACCTTCTTGCGCTTAATCTGTCAGAAAAATAATGAAGGGAGAAAACGGCTGTGAGTGATAGACTTCCCGAGGTAACCGCCGACCACGTTACGGTGGACGACGGAGATATTTTGCTTTTCACGGTTAAAAACGGACTTTCCAAAATAGGCGTCTGCCAGATGGATTTTGCGACGGGTAATGCCTATTGCCTGTATTCTCACGACGAGCCTGTGCTGACCTTTTCCGAGGACGGCGCAAGTGATTACAGCGACAAGACCTTTACCGAGCGCGGCTCCGTTGCCGCGTCCTCTACAATAGCAAAGGTAATCGACGAGGCGTTTGACTCGCTGCGCGGCGGCTCTGCACCCGAGTATGCACTCCCGCAGGTACTGAGACTGCTCGGTGACGGACTTTATGCGGTATCGTATCTTAAAGCCTATCCGACTACGGGCGAGAATATGTTCTTCTGGTCGGGCTACGGCGTGCCGAAGCAGCTGAAATACAGCAGCAGATATGTTAAGCTGATAGCCGAGGATAAGAATTACAGCGCACCATTTCTGATAGCCTCGCACCGTCCGACGCAGTATGACCCGTCGCTTGTGAAAAAGGCTTCGCAAACCTCAAAGCGCGGCAACGATCTGTTCGGCATTTCTCTGCATATATCCGGACTTTATTCTCTTCTGCTGAAAGGTCATCATGCCGCGGCGGCGGCAGTTATAGAGGACGAGCCGTTCTATACCTTTCAGATACAGCGCATAAGTGATATATGGAAAATAAAGGACGAGGACGGACGGCAGACCGCAGTCGGCTTTTCCTCCGCGTCATTTAAAATACCGTTTTCGGCGCTCGGCCGCGACCAGATACGCACCGTGCTGGCCGCGAGAAAGTACCCCGTACCAGAAACTTACCGTGTGCTTAAAAGCAAGCTGTGCGTAGTCAAGAACTCAAACGCAAAGAGCATACCGAATCAGCTCAACACCTTTGCCGAGACCTGTCCGGATGCCGATATGGTCGCGAGCGCGCAGGGCATCGGCGAGCTTACAAAGCCGATGCTTGACGCATTGCTTGCAGGCTCTACCACACTTGATGACAAGGTTATCATCTCCGATAACTATTATTCAAGCATAACCGCCGCGTGCAATTATCTCAGATACCACAGCACCGATGATTTTATAAATTTCGCGCTAAGCGTAATGCGTAACCCCGAGCTTTCGGCTACATATTCGTATGTGGCAGGCTGCCTTGTAAAGTACACCGATAAAAGAATAAAGACGTTTTTAGAAGAGGTGCTTGCGTCAAACGATGCGGGATATGACAAGATAATGGCGGTTGCGAAAAGATATATTGATAATTATGATCCCCACCAGACGGTCCCCCCCCAGGATTATTTAAAATCCCTGCCCGATTATGTCCCCAAGGAAAAAGAAAAAATCATTTCGCTGGACAGCACTAAGGAAATGATTGCCGCAGGCGAGGGCGCGGAGCTTATCGCTAAGCATATGTCGAAGATGATGCATGATGATAACGGCGAGAAACAATAAACAGAAAGTCTGATTTAAGCAAAACTTAAATCTGAGGAACTATCTCAAACTTTCTCAAATTCTTTCAGCGTAATCACAGAGGGAAACCTCCGGCTTTGCATAGATAACTAAAAAAGCTTAATAAAAATTAACTCTTTCGCAAAATAAAAAGCACAAGGAAATCAGAATCCTTGTGCTTTAAATTACCTTTTCACGCTTTTATGCGTTCTTGTCAAGTCCGGTGATTTCAAGCGTATCACGAGCAATGAGCAGTTCCTCGTTTGTCGGAACGACCCAAACCTGAACGTGGCTGTCGTCTGTCGAAATCCTCTTCAGCTCGCCTTTCATTCCGTCATTTGCGGAGCTGTCAAGCTTTATTCCGAGATATTCCATATTCTCGCAGACTGCTTTTCTTACCTCGGGTGCATTTTCGCCGATACCGCCGGTGAATATAACTGCGTCAAGTCCGTTCATAGCCGCGGCGTAAGAGCCGATGTACTTCTTTATCTCATAGGTCAGCATCTCGGTTACGAGCTGTGAGCGCTTGTCGCCGTGCTCTGCGGCAGAGGTAATGTCTCTGTTGTCGCTGTACTGGCCTGATATGCCGAGGAATCCCGACTTCTTGTTGAGGTAGTCGCTCATCTCGGACGGGGTAAAGCCCATCTTGTTCTGAACAAATTCTACCGCCGAGGGGTCAACGCTTCCCGAGCGTGTGCCCATGATGATACCGTCAAGCGGGGTAAATCCCATTGATGTATCTACCGACTTGCCACCGTCTATAGCGGTGATTGACGAGCCGTTGCCGAGGTGGCAGGATACAATCTTCATATCCGCGAGGTTGCGGTTTAATACTTCGCCGAGCTTCATTGATACAAAGCGGTGAGATGTGCCGTGGAAGCCGTACTTTCTTACATGGTACTTTTCATAGCACTCGTAGGGCATACCGAACATATACGCCTTGGGGGGCATTGTCTGGTGGAATGCTGTATCAAATACAACTACCTGCGGTACGCTCTCGGGGATAACCTTCTTGCAGGCGCGAAGCGCGAGCGCGTGCGCGTGGTTATGTACGGGGGCTAAGTCTGCAAGGTCATCTATCTTGTCGATAACCTCGTCTGTTACAATGGTGGTCTTTGTGAACACCTCAGCGCCCTGTACTATTCTGTGACCTACCGCGCCGATTTCGCTCATGCTGCTGATAACAGCCGCGTCACCGGTGGTGAGAACCTCAACGAGCTTTTCAAAAGCCTCGGTGTGAGTGGGGAAGCTGCATTCTTCCTCGTATTTTCTGCCATCAAAGGTCTTGTGGGTGATTTTTCCGTCGATACCGATACGCTCACAGTTTCCCTTTGCGATTACGCTCTCGTCCTTCATATCAATGAGCTGATATTTCAGCGAGGAGCTTCCTGCGTTTACAACCAAAATTTTCATAGCTGATGCTTTTCCCTTTCGTGAAATAATTTATGCACATCTATTTTAAACCAATTCTGTCGAAAAATCAAGTGGTTTGTGGAATTTATATGGTGAAGTGGGGAAAATTTTTAATGACTTTACATTGGGGAGAAGGCTTTGCGCTCCGTAATGTCCCCCGCTTAACACCCGCTTCACATTCCCGATTTAAAATACAAGGAGATTAACCATGAAAACAGCCGCAATCATCTGCGAGTACAACCCCTTTCACAACGGTCACAAGTACCAGATACAGCAGACCCGCGAAAAATACGGCGCGACCCACATTGTCTGCGTCATGAGCGGGTGCTTCACCCAGCGCGGAGATGTCGCTCTCGCCGACAAATATATGCGCGCAAAAGCGGCGCTCCTCGGCGGCGCGGATTTAGTAATCGAGCTGCCGGTAGCCTTTGCGCTCAGCAGTGCAGAGCAGTTTGCCCGCGGGGCGTGCCATATAATAAACAGCCTCGGCTGTGTAGATTTGCTCAGCTTCGGAAGTGAGTGCGGTGACGCCGCATTGCTTAAAGAAGCGGCGGGTGCGGTGCATTATGCCATGGATACGGAAGAATTTGCTTCATTCCTGCGCGGCGGCCTGTCCTATCCTGCGGCGCTCAAAAAGACGGTTGAGCTGTTTTACACCGAGGACGTGGTAAAGACTCTCACCGAGCCTAACAACACGCTCGGCATCGAATACATCAGGGCGCTCGATATGCTTGGCAGCAGCATAGAGCCTGTGACGATACAGCGAAGCGGTGCCCGCCACGACAGCGATGATACTAGCGAGCAGATAATCAGCGCGTCGCGGCTTCGCAAAATGCTGGAGGACGGCAAGGACGTGTCGGCATATACCGATTTTACCGAATACGACAATTTTGCCCATATCGAAAACCTCGAAATCGCAATCCTCGCAAAGCTCCGCTGTATGTCGGTATCAGACTTTGCAAAGCTCCCTAACAGCACAAACGGCATGGAAAACCGTATATATAAAGCTACCCGCTCGGCTGTCGGACTTCCTCAGCTTCTGCTGATGATAAAATCGAAAAACTTCACATTAGCGAGAATAAGGCGGCTTGTGCTCTGCGCTTTTCTCGGTATTACAAAAAACGACTTGAAAAATCCGCCCGCTTATGTTAGAATTTTAGGAATGAACACAAAAGGAAAAGAAATCCTCTCGGCGGCGGACTGTCCGCTGCCTATGGACACATCTCTCGCGGCACTCGCAAAAAGCGGTGACACAGCCGCAAAACAGGCACAGCTTGAAGCGCGCGCGGGAAATATGTACGCGCTCGCGCTGGATAAAAAACAGCCGTGCGGCACGGAGTACACCGCAAAGCCTGTTATCTTGACTTAATGGAGGTATATTATGGAAAACACCGGAAACAACGAGCTTTACAATACGCTCAGACAGCGGCATAAGGAGTTTGTATATAACGGCTATGATATTACCGAAGATGGCTTCTTTTTCCATTTTTCGATCGATGATTACAACTTTTATCCATCATGGAAGTGCGAAAAGGGTCTGCTCGACAACCTGACCCCATTCGGAGAATATATCATATTCAACATCGGCATGGCGGAGCTTGTCAGCTACTGGAAGTGCGCCTGCCCGAAAACCGTCCGCATAAACTGCGGCACGCTCACCCCCGAGCAGTGCGAGTGGTGGAAAAAGCTATATTTCGGCGGCCTCGGCGAGTTCTTCTACAAAAACAAGATAGACGCGGATTATGACAGCTTTATGACTATTATCCCGCAGAATACCGCCGCGCCCTATTACAAGTCCGAAAAAACCCACAGCGGTTTTCTTATCCCTGTAGGCGGCGGCAAGGACAGCGTGGTCACAATGGAGCTTTTACGTCAGTACCATGACGACAGCCTGTGCTACATCATAAACCCGCGCGGGGCGACTCTCGGCTGTGCACACACCGCGGGATTTGATGATGAAAAAATTGTCGGAGTGCGCCGCACGATAGACAGCGCACTATTAGAGCGCAACGCAGACGGGTATCTTAACGGGCATACTCCGTTTTCGGCGGTGGTCGCGTTTTCGTCCTACCTGTTTGCGTATCTGAAGGGCAAAAAGTACATCGCATTGTCTAACGAGAGCAGTGCAAACGAAACCAACGTAAAGGGCACGGCGATAAACCACCAGTACAGCAAGAGCACCGAGTTCGAGAGCGATTTCCGACAGTATGTTTCGCGCTGGCTTGACGGCGGCATAGAGTATTTCAGTATGCTAAGACCCTGGAGCGAGTGGCAGATAGCAAAAAAATTCGTGCAGTACCCGCAGTACTTCGGCGTGTTCCAGAGCTGCAACCTCGGCTCGAAAACCGACACATGGTGCGGAAAATGCGCGAAGTGCCTTTACGTCTATATCATACTTTCGGCGTTTCTGGACGACAAAACCCTGACCGGCATTTTCGGACTGAATATGCTGGAGCATGAGGAGTTTTCGGAGATGTTTGACGGGCTTGTGTACGAAAATGTTGACAAGCCGTTTGAGTGCGTCGGCACAAAGGAAGAAATACGCCTTGCGCTGTACCACGCGGCAAAGCTCCGCGGGGAGAATCTGCCGGTACTGCTGAAAAAATATATAGAGCAAAACCCCGAAAAGCCGCCCGAGCTTGACGATTATTTTGACGAAAACAACTTCGTACCAGCCGGACTTGTCGGCCTTCTGAAGCTGTAAAGCTGCGTGGTGCGTGGCACTACAGACATTTGAAAGGAGCGGTCTTATGAATATCCGTGACCGTCTAGCAGACTTTTTTAAGGATAAAAACGTACTCATACTCGGCTTTGGCAGAGAGGGCAGATCCACCCTTGCACTCTTGCGAGATGTAGGCTGTAAATCCATAACCATAGCCGATAAAAACTCCGTAGACATTGTAGAAGCCGACGGCTGCCGCCTTGTCTGCGGCGAGGATTATTTAAGCTCCGTCTACGACTGTGATATTATAATGAAAGCCCCGGGTATCGGACTTAAAAACGATGTGCCGGATGAGATAAAGGCGAAAATAACCTCTCAGACCGATTTGTTCCTGCGGTTCTGTCCGTCGCTTGTGATAGGAATAACCGGCACAAAGGGAAAATCCACCACATCAAGCCTTATTTACCATTTTTTGAAGTCCTGCGGCAAAAAAACCATGCTGATAGGAAATATCGGCGTGCCGCCGCTTGACCGCACGGCGGATTTTGACAAGGACGCGGTTGTTGTCTGCGAGATGTCCTGCCACCAGCTTGAATATGTAAAGGCATCGCCCGACATAGCCGTACTGCTGAACGTCTACCCCGAGCACCTTGACCACTATGCGGACTTTGAGGCGTACCGCGCCGCAAAGCTGAACATTTTCAGGTACCAGAGCGAAAGGGACACGCTGATTATTTTTGACGAGTGCCTGCCGTTTGCCGAAAATGCAAAGGCGAAAATCGTCACCGCGGGCTTTGCATCGGGTGATATAGGTACGTCAGACGGAAATATTTACCTGCACGATACGGTTATACCGAGTGAAAAAATACACACGCGGCTGAGAGGAGAACACAATCTCTACAATATCGCTATCGCTGTTTGTGCCGCCGTTACTGCGGGCTGTGAGCTTGAACAATGCCTTGCCGCGCTCCCCGACTTCAAGGGCCTTGAGCACAGGCTGGAATATGTAGGCAAAATCGGCAATGCCGAGTCCATCAACGACAGCATAAGCACCGCGCCGCAGACCGCGATAGCGGCTTTAAAGGCGTACCCCGACACCGACACGCTGATAATAGGCGGCATGGACAGAGGAATATCATACGACGCGCTGAGCGATTATCTGAACACAGATACCTCGGTCAGAAACCTCATCATACTGCCCGACAGCGGAATACGCGCCGCAGAAAAGGTGACAAATCCAAATATACAAAAGATTTTCGTGGATAATATGCAGCAGGCGGTAGACGCGGCTAAAGAATGCACGAAGATACGCTGTATACTCTCTCCCGCCGCCGCAAGCTACGGATTTTATAAGAACTTTGAGGAGAGGGGAAAGGATTTTAAGAGACTGCTTGGGGTGTAGGGGGAGCGCCGCAGGCGCTTACACTATTGCAAACACTCACCCACTTCCTTCTTCTCCCCACTCTTCCTTTAAAAAGCACTTGCAAATACTTCGCCTTTATAGTATAATTATATAGTGCATAATCGGCTCATCCCGCTTTTGTACCGAAAACAACAGCAAATCGACAAATTGACATACATTTGTGTAGATGATAGATAATATAAAGAAAGGACGAACATTATGAAAAAAGATACAGAAATATACGAAATCCCCGCGCTTGCGCTCCGCGGACTTGTTATATTCCCGGGCATGATACTCCACTTTGACGTTGCGAGAGACCGCTCGGTAAACGCGCTTAAAGCGGCAATCGAAAACGACCGCAGGGTTTTCCTCGTTACACAAAAGGACGAAGAAACCGAGGAGATAAACGCCTCACAGCTCTACCGCATAGGCGTTGTAGCTGAAATCAGACAGATACTCAACACTCCCGATGGTTCTACAAGAGTGCTTGTACAGGGACTTTTCACCGCAAAGGCATCATCAATAGTCAAAACTGACCCGTTTCTCCTGGCGCGCATTTCTCCCTGCCCCGAGCTTTCCGACAACATGGCGGCGGCGGAAAAGGCGGCGTACTGCCGTGCTATAATTGCGGAGTTTATCGATTATGCAGAGGTATCGCCCAAGATGCCGCCCGAGCTTTACAACGGAATAATCGGCGAAAAGGATCTTGCAAAGCTGCTCGACCTCATCATTTTCAACGTGTACTTAAAGGTCGAGGATAAGCAGGCTCTGCTGTCATGCACCTCACTTCGCAGGCGCGCTGACCAGCTTGTAAAAATGCTCAGCCGCGAGATTGACATAGTACGCCTTGAACAGGATATAAACGAAGAGGTAAAAGAGGCTGTTGACAGAAATCAGCGCGAGTTCTATCTGCGCGAGCAGCTTCGCGTTATTTCCCGCCAGCTCGGAGAGGGTGACGACCCGCAGACCGAGGCATACGACTACATGGATAAAATAGACGAGATAGGCTTTGACCCCGACACCGAGGAAAAGCTGTTCAAAGAGTGCGACAAGCTTATGCGCCTTGCCCCCGGCTCGCAGGAGGCGGCGGTGGTGCGTACCTATCTCGACACTGTGCTTGATATGCCGTGGAATGTGTACACCGAGGGAAAATGCAACATAGCAAAGGCGGAAAAACAGCTTGATAAAGACCACTACGGTCTTAAAAAGGTAAAGGAAAGAATACTTGAAATCGTCGCGCTGAACGAGTGGGACGAGGCTGACAAAAAGGGTCAGATAATTTGCCTTGTTGGCCCTCCGGGAGTCGGCAAGACCTCTGTCGCAAAGTCGATTGCGACCTCGCTCGGCAGAAACTACGCGCGCGTATCTCTCGGCGGTGTGCATGACGAGGCGGATATACGCGGCCACAGAAAGACCTATATCGGCGCTATGCCGGGACGTATCGTAAATGCGTTAAAGCAGGCAAAGTCGATGAACCCGGTTATTCTGTTCGACGAGATTGACAAGATGGGAAATGACTATAAGGGCGACCCCGCAAGCGCAATGCTTGAGGTGCTCGACAGCGAGCAGAACGTAGCGTTCCGCGACCACTATTTGGAAATCCCGATTGACCTCAGCAATGTGCTGTTTATCACGACCGCAAATACGCTTGACACGATACCCGCACCGTTGCTTGACAGAATGGATATAATTGAGCTCGGCAGCTATACGAGAGAGGAAAAGTTCCATATTGCAAAGGAGCACCTTATACCGAAACAGCTTAAAAAGCACGGCCTTAAAGCCTCCACGCTCAAATTCACCGATGGCGCGGTTTATGAGATAATTGACAAGTACACCAAAGAGGCGGGTGTGCGTAAGCTTGAACGCTATATCGCAAAAATCTGCCGTATGACGCTTAAAAAGCTTGTTGCGCTTGAAGTGTCGAAGGTTACTCTTAAAGCACAGGATGTAGAAGAATATCTCGGCGCACCAAAATACACCGCCGAGGAAATCTCAAAGCAGGACGAGGTCGGCGCAGTAAACGGACTCGCGTGGACGTCGGTGGGCGGCGTGCTTATGCCGCTTGAAGTGCTTGTCATGGACGGCACCGGCAAGATAGAAACCACAGGCTCGCTCGGCGATGTTATGAAAGAATCGGCTAAGATAGCTGTGAGCCTTACCCGCTCGCTTGCAAAGCAGTATGAAATTGACCCCGATTTTTACAAAACCAAGGATTTACATATCCACGCCCCCGAGGGAGCGGTACCTAAGGACGGCCCGTCCGCAGGCGTCACGATGACAACTGCACTTGTGTCCGCACTTTCGGGCATAGCGGTACGCAGAGACGTCGCAATGACAGGAGAAATCACGCTTCGCGGCAAGGTTTTGCCGATAGGCGGACTTCGCGAAAAGACGATGGCGGCGTACAAGGCGGGCGTAAAGACCGTAGTTATCCCAAAGGAAAACGAGGCGGACATGAAGGAGCTTGACAAGGTAATCCTTGACAACCTCGACTTTGTGCTTGCAGATAATATAAATACCGTGCTTAACACCGCGCTTGTAAAGACTAACGCCGTGGCAAGTGTCGCGCAGAAAGCAGGGCACGGTCAGAACCGAAATCTGACGGTAAAGAGATAACGGCAAAGGAAAGGGCATGGCATGAACTTCAACAAAGCGGAATTTTATACCTCTTACGGACTTTTTAAGCAGATACCGAAATCCGACAAGCTAGAAATAGCCTTTTCCGGCCGCTCTAATGTCGGTAAATCCTCGCTGATAAACAAGATACTGAACCGCAAGTCTCTCGCCCGCGTTAGCTCGATGCCGGGAAAAACCGTCACGATAAACTTTTACACCGTGGATAACATCTACTTTGCCGACCTGCCGGGCTACGGCTACGCAAAGGTGTCAAAGAGCGAAAAACAGCGCTGGGCGGGGCTTGTAGAGGGCTATCTCGCGGACGACCGCAATTTACAGCTCGTATTTCAGCTTATCGACTTCCGTCACCCGCCGACCGCGGACGATATCATGATGGTAAATTTTCTAATAGACAATGAGATACCGTTTGTAGTTGTACTGACAAAGGCGGACAAGCTGACGAAAAATGAGCGCGCAAAGCGCAGAGAGGCTCTGCTCACCGAGCTTCCGTGTGCGGAGGATATTCACATTGTGGAGTTCTCGGCGCAAAACGGCGAGGGCGCAGACGAGCTTCGCGCGATTATAGAAGAGGTATCCGAGATTGACAGATAAAGGCAAAAAGGATATATATTCGCTGACCCCCTCAGCGGCGGTTCAGCTGCTTTTGAATAACGGCTTTAAGGCGTCGCAGGCAGATAATATCTTCCGGGATATATATGCAGGCGGCGCAGATTGCTTTGATAAGATGGCGCTGACTTCTAAAAAGGTGACCGCTCTTTTGCAAAGCGAATTTTACTTCGACAAAATAACCGCGGTAAAGCGGTATGACAGCTCCGACACGGTAAAATATCTGTTTTCGCTGTCGGACGGCTGTAATGTCGAGACCGTGCTCATGCGCCAGCGCTACGCGAACAGCGTCTGCGTATCGACCCAGAGCGGCTGTAACATGGGCTGTAAGTTCTGCTGCAGCGGCAGACTGAAAAAACAGCGCGATTTAACAATCGGCGAGATGGTACAGCAGTTGCTCTATATAGAAAAGGAGCAGGGCATACATATAGGAAACGTGACCGTAATGGGCATAGGTGAGCCTCTGGATAATTATGACAACCTCTGCGGCTTTCTTAACATAATTGCTTCGCCTTTCGGGTTTGCGATAGGCACAAAGCATATCACCGTATCGACCTGCGGCATCGTGCCGAAAATAGACGAGCTTTCACGGCGGGATAGCCCGTGCAATTTAGCGCTAAGCCTTCACGCGCCGAATGATGTGATACGAAACGCGCTCATGCCGATAAATAAAAGATACCCGATAGATGAAGTAATCGCGGCGGCGGTGCGGTATTCAAAAGCCTGCAACCGCAAAATCCTGCTTGAATACGTCATGATAGACGGCGTAAACGATAGCGAGGACTGCGCCGCAGAACTTGCGCGGCTTATCGGGAAAGAGAGGTTGTTTGTAAATCTGATACCGTATAACGAGTCTCCGGACGGCGGTTTTAAGCGAAGCGGCAGAGAGCGCATAATGCGGTTTTACGATATACTGAAAAAGCACGGCATAGGTGTCACTATGCGCCGCGAGTTCGGCGGCGGGCTTGACGCCGCGTGCGGTCAGCTCAGAAGCGACAGGCTGAAAATCACGCTTGACCGCTATAAATCCTCGGATTTATCCGAGCTTGTCACTTTGTTTTGCGATACCGTGAAAAATGTCTGCAGTGATGATTATACCCCCGCACAGCTTGATGCGTGGGCGGGTGCACCCGATTTTTCCGCATGGGAGAGGGAGTTTTCCGAAAAATATTCAATCGTTGCGTACTGTGACGGGAAAATAGCGGGCTTCGGCAATATAGACAAACACGGACTGCTTGATATGCTTTATGTGCATAAGGACTTTCAGCGGCGGGGTATTGCCTCGGAAATAGCCACTGTTCTGGAAGATTATCCCGACACCGATGAAATAACCGTTCACGCGAGCATTACCGCGCGCGGATTTTTTGAAAAGCGCGGCTACATCGCGGTAAAAGAAAACAAGGTGCGCCGCGAAAACGAGATACTTATAAATTATACCATGATAAAGAGGACTGACAAATGAAATTCTACTGTGAGCTTAAAAAGGTAGTGGACGATTCTTATGACATCGAGATAGGACACAGACTCTGTGATACGCTGATAAGCGATATAAAGGGCGGACTGTGCGGAAAGATAAAGAAATTCGCGGTGGTGACCGATTCCATCGTAGAAAAGCTGTACGCGGAGGATATTCTGTCAAAGCTTAAAGCCGCAGGTTACGCCGCAGATATGTTTGTTATCCCCGAGGGCGAAAAGTCCAAGACCCGTGCCATGAAAGAGTTTGTCGAGGACTCGATGCTCGAAAAGGGTTACCGCCGTGACTGCTGTATAATCGCTGTCGGAGGCGGCGTAGTCACCGACCTTGCGGGCTTTGTCGCGGGAACCTTCGGCAGGGGAGTGCCGTTTGTAAATTACGCGACTACTTTACTTTCTGCGGCGGACGCTTCGGTAGGCGGCAAGACCGCGGTTGATACTCCGCTTGCGACCAATCTCATAGGGCTGTTCAACCAGCCGAAAAAGGTATATATTGATATTGATA
>CAMEKZ010000046.1 GCA_945921635.1 uncultured Clostridia bacterium | reverse complement strand
CAAAGGAGGACGCCGCCGTGTATACGGCGGTAGTCGGACTGTACATGATTTTGTCCGACAGAAGCCGGCAGATAAAGTATATGGGCGCGGCGGTGCTTGGGATTTCACTCGGTTATTTCATCGGTGTCTGCGCGTACCTTGAAAGCATGGGACTCGGCGTAATGACATGGCGCTATGACAACTATATGTACAGCGGGCAGGGAGGACTTGTCACTGTTATTTTCTCGCTGATACTGAACCCCGCGTATGTGTTTTCCAATCTGCTGAGCGGTGACAAGGCGGTGTTCGCTTTGGAGATGCTCGCGCCGCTCGCGTTTATACCGCTTGTCAGCAGAAAATTTCACCGCTACATATTGCTTGTGCCGTTTATCCTTGTCAATCTGATGCCGAATTATATCTACCAGTATTCGATTAACTTCCAGTACGTTTTCGGCTCGGGTGCGCTTTTGTTCTGGCTGTTTATAATGAACCTTGCGGATATGAAATATGACGCGCGGCGAGGAATGGCGGCGTTTTCGGCAGTATCGGCGGGTCTGATGTTCGCCTCGACCATGACCGGACTGCTGAGCGTGATGAACAGCGATGATATTGCACAAAAAGCACCGGTTATAGCATACCTCGAGCAGCTACCCGTGACGGACGAGAGCATAACCGCCGACACCTTCTTCGCCCCCGCGCTGTATAAGCAAAAGGAGCTTTATTCGATATCGACCTCGCAGAACCCCGATGAAAAATCCGCTCCGAAGGCGGATATAGTCCTGCTGGACAGAAATATGTCGGAGTTTGCCGCGACCTATAATTACTATATTTCGCAAGGAATGTGCGAGGTGGAGCTCGACAGCTCGGTAGCGTATAGGATATGCCGGCTTGAATACACCGTTTAGGCTGCCGATAAACCGTCATCTGCGTTGTCAGCCGCATAACGGCAGGCACAAAGCCTAGCCGTTATGTGGCTTTCTAGCATCTGACGGCTTCTCGCCACCCTGAAATATATCTTTTTTCAATAAGATACAGATTTTATTTTTCAACCTCTTTCCCCTGATACGACCCCCGCTCTCTCTGCACCTTATCAATCCCTCCCAGCACCGATATTTTATCCCTGCTCCACAGCGGAGCTACGAGATACCGCCTGTCGCCGTCACCCGTCAGCCGCTCTATCACAGTTTCCTGCGGGATATATTCGAGCTGTTTTACCACAATATCTATATACCTCTCCTTTTCCATAGGCGTGTATTTCCCCTCGTTGTACAGCTTTTCAAGCGCCGTATCGCGGTTTATGTGCAGGAGGTGTATTTTAAGTCCGCCGGGACAGAGCTTTCCGACAGTTTTCGCGGTTACCAGCATATCCTCCTCGCTCTCCTGAGGCAGACCGTTTATTATATGCAGGCAGGTGCGTATCCCCGCTTTTTTCAGCCGGTTGTAGCCCTGTAAAAATTCGCCGTAGTCATAACAGCGGTTTATTATCCGCGCTGTCCTGTCATGCACCGTCTGAAGTCCAAGCTCTACGGTGAGCCTTGTCTTTTCGTTTATTTCGCAGAGCAGTCCGATTATCTCATCACCCAGACAGTCCGCCCGCGTACCTATGGAAATGCCGTCCGCGCCGAAGTCAAGCGCCGCAGAGTACGCCTGCCGCAAGTCCTGAATAGGTGCGTAGGTGTTTGTGTTCGACTGAAAATAGGCAACTATTTTGCTGTCGGGGTGCTTTTCGTATATCCTCTTTTTCTCGGCACAGAGCTGACCGTAAACCGAGTCGTAAATTGAGCCGGACAGCCGTTTTGTAAAATATCCGCTGCCCGAGCGGCAGTATATACAGCCGCCGCGACCCTTAGTACCGTCTATGTTCGGACAGGTAAAGCCCGCCTCAATCACCGCCTTGTACGCCTTTGTACCGTATATTGACTTATTGTGGAAGTTCAGCGTGTGGTATCTCTTGTTATCTTCGGAAAATGGAAATTTGTACATTTTATCAGCCTTTCATTTATTTGCAAACGCGCAGCGGCACCGCATTTTTGTGTAATTAAAGTATTGACAGCGCCCGCTTTCGGGTGTATAATAACAAAAGTAGTATCGTATAGGTACTTAAATTTGACAATTATTAAACATTATCAGGAGGAAATTTATTATGCCATTTTGTCCTAAATGCGGAGCAGAATATCAGGACGGTACCAAGTTCTGCGGTAAGTGCGGAGGAAACTTAGACGGTACTGTAGCACCTGTTCCCGTTGTAAATCAGGGTCCCGGATTTTTCCAGAAAATCCTCAACACAAAGGATGTTACATCAACAATGAACGCTGCGGATATCACATCCGGTAAGCCTCTTGCTATACTTGCATACTGCGCTTGTTTTGTTTACATACTTATGACCTGGCTGCTCGGCAGCTTTGTAGGTCTGCTTCTTGCAGCCGGTGTGCTTGTTGCGCCCTGCATCATTGCTTCTAAATATGAGTTTTTAAAGTATCATCTTTCTCAGGCGTTTACCGCCCTTTTCGGAGTTATCCTCGTAAACATTGTTGAGGGCTTCTTCGCGTCGATTCTCCGCAGCCTTATTGTTTCGGCTATGCGCTCTACAGCAGGCAACGTAGTCGGCACTATTATTGCATGGATTATCCACCTTATATTCATGGCTATCCCTGTTCTGATAATAATTGCAGGTTTAATAAATGCAGCAAAGGGTAAGGCTAAGGCGCTCCCGCTTATCGGCAGATTCAGATTTATCTGCGATAAATAATCTAATAACATATTAAATGATGACAGCGGCGGATTTTCCGCCGCTGTTTTTGCGTTTGTTTATTTGCTTTTTGCTCTTTTGCCGGTCTTTTCGGCTGTCAGATTAAAGCTCAGCTCCAAAAGCGGTATTATTTCCGCGCTCTGCACCGTTCCGTCAAGCAGTACCGTGACCCAGTGCTCCTTATTCATGTGATACGCGGGATAATACCCCTTATCCCGCAGAAGCGAGCCAATCATCACGCTGTCGCATTTAAGGTCTATTATCTCGACATTTCCTTCGCCCGCAAGTCCGAGCTTTTCTCTCTTTACATTTATAAGCGCCGCGAACCATTTTCCGCCGCTGTGCCTCAGTACCGCGTTCTCGGAATTTTTCCAGAGATACTCCGGCTTTGCACCGAGATATTCCTCGGCATATTTCAGCACCTCGCGCGCTGTCGGTGAATTAAACGGCATACGTCACCGCCCGTCAGTCCGCATACCTTGAAGTTATGCCGAGATATTCTTCAAGAGTAAGACCGCTGTTATACACCTTTTCTGCAACCTCTCTGCCTAGGTATCTGACGTGCCAAGGCTCGTACATATATCCCGTGATGTGTTCCTTGCCCTTGGGATAGCGTATGATAAAGCCGTATCTGTAGCAGTTTGCCGCGAGCCACTTTCCCTCGGGAGTATCCCCGAAGCTCTCGTTAAGGTCGTTTAAGTCGAACGCAAGACCCGTCTGATGCTCGGAGTGACCCGGCCGCGCGGAATATCTGTCCGCCTCTGCCTTTCCGTCCATGCTCACATAGTTGTTATATATAGCCGCCTGCGTATCATACGAGCGGTAGCCGGACTGCAGATACAGCACTATTCCGTCTGCCGCCGCCGCTTCTTCCATTTCGCCCAGCGCGGCGTACGCCTCGCTGTCCGTACCCGGGTCATAGCTTGATGGCAGGGCATAGGTCTTGTTTGCTATCAGAATACCGTCAACATAGGAAATACCGTCAATTACCTCGATTTTATGATTGCCCTCGGGGGTAGGTACGCTGACCGGCTGCTCGGGTGCGGGCGTTTCGTTGTTCCCCTGAGCCGATGTTATCACAAACGGGTCGATAACCGTCACCTCCATAACGGCGTACATCGTGTAGTCGTTTTCGTAATACGCCGAGATTTCGCAGGTGCCTGCCTGCTTTGCCGTAATCACGCCCTCATTTGTGACAGACGCGATTTCCTTGTCGGTGGTATAGTATATTGCCGATGTGTGGGAAATATTATCCGGCGTGAATTTTAGAACAGCCGTATATTTGTCACCAACCTCAAGCGTTACGTTCTGCTTTTCAAACTCCATCGCGTCGGGCAGCTCAAGGCTTGTGACCGTGACGTTTATCTCCTTGGTAAGTCCGGTCACCGTGTCCTTTACAAGCACCACAGTCTCTCCCGCGCTTACTCCCTTTATCCTGCCGCTCTGGTCTACATCTGCTATCGAGCTGTCGTTGCTCACCCACACTATATCCTTATCCGCGGCTTCGGACGGCGTCAGCGTGAGCGCTATTTCGGCTTCCTCGCCGCCTCCGAGCCTAAGCTCGCTTGTCGATATTTCCATAGTATTTATGGTATCGCGTACAACCCTGACATCGCATTTTGCTTCCAGACTGCCGCTCTTTACCGTCACAACCGCATCTCCCGCCTTTACCGCGTTTATCGTGCCGTCAGCCGCAACGGTCAGCACATCGCTGTCCGAGCTTGAAAAGCTGAGCGCGTATTCGTTTCCCGCAGGCTCGGTCACAACGCTGAGCTTCTGCGAGCGACCCGCGCGAAGCTCTACGCTCTTTTCGGTAAAGCGTATCGAGGTTATGCTCTTGCCGTTCTGTCCGATAAAAAGCAGAGCGCCCACTATTATGCAGAGAATGACCAGTATTGCGATGCCCGAATATATCATGATATTCGCTATCATGCGGTTGCGCCTGCGCACCGCAATTTTCTCATCGTTCGTGTCCGGCTCGTTATTTTTCCCGCCGCCCTGCGGCTTTTGATTAAGGCTGTGCCTGTGCCGCTCGCGGGTCTTTCTTATGTATAGTTCTTCTAAATCAATATCCTCGGTTTTATCCGTATATCCGTTGCTGCTCATGTTACCATCCTAACACAATAAAAATTCCGTACTGAATATCGCTGTATTTTCCTGTGACCGCAGGGAATGCCGCCCGCGGACAAAATATGCTATTATAATAAGTATAGCACAATTAACGCGATTTTACAATACCTATACCTGCAGCCGCCGAAATTTCTTTTCATATTGACAAAGCGGCGTGTTTGTTGTAAAATATAAATAAGAAATTTTGGTAATTTCACATCGGAGAATGATATGTATTTAAGACAAAAATTGTTTTGTGCGGTATCGGCTGTGCTGTGCTGTGCACTTCTTACTTCCTGCTATAATTCAAACGATGTAATCAGCAAAAGACCCGTCACATCGTCAGCCACATCTTCGGACATCTCGAAGGAGGAACTGACCAAAGAGCAGATTTCGCTTACGGTCTGGGAGTCCACCGGAGGCCCCGACAAATGGATAGAGCGGGCGGGAGAAGAGTTTAACCGCATTTACCCGAATATAAAGATAGAATATTACAACGTGGAGTCGTACAGCGCGATTGACGAGCTTCAGAATAAGGACAGCACCGCGCCTGCGCCCGACCTTTTCGCCGCGGCTCATGACAGACTGAGCGAGCTGGTTGAAAACGGACTTATACTGCCGACGGACAACCCCGATTATGTATCGACAAATACCATCTCAATAGCTACGCAGGGCCTTTACTATAAAGGCACCATGTACGGCTATCCCACCGCGTGTGAGACCTACGCCCTTTTCTACAACAAAAAGCTTGTTTCAAAGGAGGAGATACCCTCTACATGGGAAAAGCTTATATCATGGAGCAAGAGCTTCAGCGAGCTGTGCCCCGGTAAATACGGCTTTTTGCTGCAGGCGCGCAATATGTATTATGTGCCTATGCTGATGAGCAATAACCAAAACAAATTATTGCAGACAGAGGACTCCACCGGACTTCTGACCGAGGACTCGGTAAACGGTATAAAGCTATTCCGGAGCATGAAGGACATTTTCCCCGAAAATGTTACCTCGATGGATAACGCCGATTTTGACAATATGTTTTTGGACGGCAAGCTTGCGCTTTATGTAAGCGGCCCGTGGTTTGTCGCAAAGGCAAGAGAGGCGGATATAGACTTCGGTGTTGCCACGCTCCCCGCGTTTGAGGAGGGCGGAACTCCCTCGATGTCCTTTTCCGGCATAAGAGGTATGTTTGTCAGCAGTAAAACCGAGCACCCGCAGGAGGCGGCGGCATTTGCGCGTTTTCTCATATCCGAGGATATGCAGAAGCTGAGACTGGAAATCACCGGTGCGCTCCCGTCTACCAATATTTCGGTGGAGGACGAGCAGACGTCCGGCTTTATCGAACAGCTCAATTATTCTTACCCGATGCCCAATATCCCGAATATCAACCGCTTTTGGGAATACGGAGAGGTTTTCTGCAAGAACGTGCTTGACGGTGCGGACGCGAAAACCGAGCTTGAAAAATTTGACGCGTATATTTTAGGAAAGGACGCCGTATCTCCAAGCGCCTTAACCGATGACCCAGATAATTCAGATAATTCAGATAATCCCGACAGCTCAGACACTCCCGCCGATTCCGATGCGCCCGAGGCACAGACGGACAGCGGTGAGGAAAACGCGGATATATCATGATAGTTTTCACAGGCGGATTTGCCGGCGTTTTTGCGGCAGATAAATCTGACGCTTTCAATAATTTTACATTAAGCGAGGAAAACCGATGCCCGAAAAGCTTACAGATACAGACTGCGGACTGTCTGCCGAGGAGGTAGAACAGCGTACCGCAAAGGGACTTGTAAACGGGGATTTCAATATCCCGAGCAAGTCTATAAAGCAGATATTCAAGGATAACTGCCTGACCTTCTTCAACTTCATAAACGTGGTGCTTGCGGCGTTTGTCGTAGCTGTAGGCTCTTTCAAAAACTGCCTTTTTCTCGGCGTAATCATCTGCAATACCGCTATCGGTATTTTTCAGGAGATACGCTCAAAAAGGGCGGTTGACCGACTTTCCCTCATTTCAGCGCCCAAGGCAGAGGTGCTCCGCGGCGGAGAAAAGCACACAATCGCAGTAAAGGACGTTGTAATGGACGAGATTATGCTGCTTTCCGCAGGAAAGCAGGTCTGCTCCGACTGTGTGGTAGTATGCGGAGAATGTGAGGTAAATGAGAGCCTTATCACGGGAGAAAGCGACCCCGTCATAAAAAAAGCGGGTGACGAGATACTCTCCGGCTCATTTGTTATCTGCGGAGATGTAAAGGCGCAGGTAGTCCGCATAGGCGCGGACAACTACGCAAACAAGATAACAAGCGGCGCAAAGTACATCAAGAAAAACAACTCCGAGATGCTAAAGTCGATAAACTACATTCTGAAAATCATCTCAATCTGCATTGTACCGATGATTTTACTCATGTTCGGCAAAGAGATGCTGCTTGCCCACAACTCGTTCAGAGACGCGGTAGTAAACACCGTATCGGCTATTATCGGCATGATACCCGAGGGACTTGTGCTTATGGCAAGCATGGTGCTTGCGGTGAGCGTTATCCGCCTTGCGACCAACAAGACCTTAGCGCAGGATTTGTACTGTATCGAGACGCTTGCCCGCGTAGATGTGCTGTGCCTTGACAAGACCGGCACAATCACCGAGGGCTGTATGGAGGTCACCGATGTAATCTCACTTGACGGAGAAAACCACGATGACGCGCTGACCGCGCTCATGACCGCGCTCTCCGACCACAACCCGACATACGACGCGATAAAGGAAAGATACAGCGGCGTGTCCGAGCTGAAAGTTATCGGCACGATACCTTTTTCATCCGCTAAAAAGTGGAGTCTTGCGGCTTTTGAGGGCGCAGGCACCTATATAATGGGCGCGGCTGAGTTTATTCTAAAGGACAGCCTGACAGACGAGCTTAAAGGCCGCATAGAAAAGGCGTCCGAGGGCGGCTACAGAGTGATTCTCATAGCTCACAGCGACAGCCTGCCCGATTTTGAAAACAAGGAGCTGCCCGCAGGGGTCACCCCGATAGCGCTTGTCAGAATAAGCGACAGAATAAGAAAAGAAGCGCCCGACACCCTCAGATTCTTTGCGGAGCAGGGCGTAGATATCCGCATTATCTCGGGCGACAACCCCGTCACCGTGTCGGGCGTAGCTCAGCGCGCAGGACTTGAAAATTATGACAGCTATATAGACGCGTCCACTCTTGCAACAGATGAGGATATAAGAGAGGCGGCGGGAAAATACAAGATATTCGGCAGAGTGACCCCGCACCAAAAGCTGGAGCTTGTAAAGGCGCTTAAATCACAGTGTCACACGGTAGCAATGACCGGTGACGGCGTAAATGACGTACTCGCGCTTAAAGAAGCCGACTGCTCGGTTGCCATGCAGTCCGGAAGCGATGCCGCGCGCAACGTATCAAATATCGTACTGCTCGACAGCAATTTTGCTTCTATGCCTAAGATAGTCGCAGAGGGCAGACGCTCAATAAACAACATCGAGCGCTCGGGCGTGCTTTTCCTGTACAAGACCGTGTATTCGTTCCTCGCGGCGCTTATTTTCTGCTTTGTGCCGATGGGTTATCCGCTGCAGGCAATACAGCTTACACAGATAAACATTTTTACAAACGGTATACCGTCGTTTATACTGGCGCTTGAGCCTAACTTTGACATAGTGCGCGGCAGGTTTATAGACAACGTACTGCCGAAATCGATAATACACGGACTGCTGATAACGGCAAACTTCATCGGACTTATCCTTTCGCGCTATATCTGCGCGTGGACGGGCTTTATCCCGTTTGAGATATTTGACGCGGGAATTGAAACCGTGGCTACGATAACCACCGGCTTTGCGGCGTTTGTAATCCTGTTCAAGGTATGCTTCCCGCTCAAGGGCTGGAAGATAGGCCTGCTCGTATTCCTGACAGGCGGCTTTACGCTCGATTTAATCGTGCTTTCAAGCCTGCTGCTGGATTTACAGCCGCTCGACATACCCATGCTGATTGTCATGTTTATACTTATCGGTGTATCGGTATTCATCGGTACCGTAACAAAGATATTTGAAAAGCCTATGGAAAGCGCTTTACTGCGCTCTCAGCAAAGATGCCGCAGACTGCTCGACAGAATTTCGGCGGCATTTATGAGAAAAAGACAAAAACTTTGATTTTAAAGGAGATTTGATTTGCGGGCAACTGTAGAAATATTTACCGACGGCGCGTGCAGCGGCAACCCCGGCCCCGGCGGCTACGGCGCAATACTTCGCTGGAAGGGCAAGGAAAAGGAAATCTGCGGCGGAGAAAGCCGCACCACCAACAACCGCATGGAGCTTTGCGGAGTTATCGAGGCTCTGTCCGCGCTGAAATATCCCTGTAAGGTGATACTGACCACCGACAGCCGTTATGTAGTCGATTCAGTGACAAAGGGCTGGGCAAAAAGCTGGAAGAAAAACGGCTGGAAAAAGGCAGACAAGACCCCCGCGCTGAATGTCGATTTGTGGGAGAGACTGCTTAGTCTGCTCGACACGCACGATGTCACCTTCAACTGGATAAAGGGGCACGCAGGCCACCCCGAAAACGAGCGATGCGACCGCCTCGCGGTGAAGATGCGCGACTATTATGCCGCGCTGTAAAAATGCTCGACTATTTGCCGATTTAAAAGCATTTGCTTTTAAATAAATATTGATACGAAAGGACTATTATTATTATGGCAGAACTTAAAGGTTCAAAAACCGAACAGAATCTGATGACCGCATTTGCAGGCGAGTCACAGGCAAGAAACAAGTACACCTACTACGCTTCAAAGGCGAAAAAGGACGGCTATGTACAGATAGCGCAAATTTTTGAGGAAACCGCGGCTAACGAAAAGGAGCACGCAAAGCTTTGGTTCAAGCTGCTTCACGACGGAATCCCCTCAACGGCTGAAAACTTAAAGGACGCGGCAGACGGCGAGAACTACGAATGGACAGATATGTACGCAACCTTCGCAAAGGAAGCGCGCGAGGAGGGCTTTGACTATATCGCAAACCTGTTTGACGGCGTTGCGGCTATCGAAAAGGAGCACGAGGAGCGCTACCGCAAGTTGCTGAAAAACGTAGAGGATGGCCTTGTATTCTCAAAGGATGAGGACAAAATCTGGCAGTGCGCAAACTGCGGTCATATCTGCATAGGCAAAAAAGCGCCAGAGGTATGCCCCGTATGCGCTCACCCGCAGGCATATTTCCAGGTAAAGGCAGAAAATTATTGATAACTGCGTAGGCTTGCAGCACAGCCTTACATAGCGCGTATATGTTTGTGTCTCGGCAAATTCTTTAGGCACAAACTGCCTTATTAGGAAAGAAACGGTCGTAATTATGAAAAGTGAGATAAAAGATTACAAGGAAAAAATACTGAAAGCAGCACAGGACGGCACGGCAGACAAAAAAGAGCTTGCCGAAAGACTGCTTGTCAGGATAGGCTTTTATCAGCACGAGCGGCTTATACATCTTATTGTTACTATGAGCTTCGGCGTGTTTTTCCTGCTGTCGCTTTTACTGCTCACGGTAAGCGTGTATTTCATGGCGCTGTCGGGGCTTTTGCTTGTATTGCTTGTGCCGTATATCGGGCATTATTATTTTCTCGAAAACTCGGTGCAGGAGCTGTACAGGGTGTATTATTCGCTGACAGATGATGAAAAGGATGTGTAGGCTGTCAAGCGTTTTAATCCGCATAACGCATAACATTTGCGCCGCAAGGGAGTTTGTTTCTCCTTTGCGGCGCTTGTATTATAGATAAACTTCCATAATATAAATGGGGTTTGGAACAAGCGAGTATGCCGCATAGTCAGCGCCAAAGCGCCCTATGGGTATGGATGCTAAGCCGCGCAAACAAAGTGACCGCAAATGGGCGCGGTGCATAAAAGCGCGGACGAGCGAAGCCTCCGACGGGGTCGAGGGGCGGCAGCCCCTATTCTTTCTCCCCCATCCCTAGGGGGAAGGGGGCTGGGGGTTTGGGATCTTATTTTATATATTTAGAAAAGCAAAATTACTTTTATATTTCTGCGAAAAATACCTTACCCAAAAAATTTATTTGCAAAACTGCTTAATTCCCCGCAACGCTTATGAATATTTAAGCAAAACCCACACATAATTGACCTTAAATCACGGCATTTCGTACAATCCTACAAATTTTTGCAAAAATTATGGATTTTTTGCGATAAATATAGTATAATTACACTATTAGTTTATTCGAACGATTGGCGGTGAGCAGTGTGAACAAAAAAGACTGGCTATCAATTCCTAACATTCTGAGCTTAATACGGCTTATACTTATCCCTGTTTTCGCGTGGGTGTATCTTACCGCAGGTGACAGCGATGACTACTATCTCGCGGCGATAATTGTCGTGGCGTCGGGACTTACCGATTTTCTGGACGGCGCAATCGCACGAAAGTTCAACATGATAACCGAGCTTGGCAAATTCCTTGACCCGCTCGCGGATAAGCTCACACAGGGCACTTTGTTCTTATGCCTTGCAATCCGTCACCCGCTGATGTGGCTTCTGCTTGCGCTCTGGGCGCTTAAAGACGGCTTTATGGGCATTATGGGACTTGTTCTGCTAAAGAAAAAGCACACAAAGCTTGACGGCGCCAAGTGGTACGGCAAGGTCTGCACCGCTATTATATATCTTGTGGTGCTTATTCTTCTGTTCTTCCCGACGGTGTTCCCGCCGCTGTCCGTACCGGCAAACCTGCTGATACTGATATGCGCGGGCGCGATGCTTCTTTCGGGTATTCTGTACGCAATCGTGCTTATCAATATGTGGAAGCATAATGAAACGGTAGCTAAAAAGGAAAAAAAGGAAAAGAAAAACGAGCCTGAGTCCGCCGATAAGGCGCAGGCTTAAATATACGGAGATAAATCCCCGCGCAGACCGATTAAAACGGCTTGCGCGGGGATATTTTAATAATGAATAAAGAATATTGAATAGTGGATAATTATGGTATCGGCTTCTCCGATTGTTCTGAAAAATGTAATTACAACACAATATTTCAAATCTATTCTATGTACGAATGGCACACCACATTTATTCACTAGTTTAAAAAATCTCTCCCGCAGTACAGGAGAGATTTTTTATTAAAACTCACATCAATCATCAAAATGATACACAATAACCTCTTTCAGGTCATCCCCGCAGCCTATACAGTTACTGTCCACCCTGAACGCGGTCTTGCCATCATTCAGCAAATCATAGGAAAGCGTTATCATCTTGTTGTTTTCGTCACTTCCGGAAATTATAAACGATGAAACTATCGTTCCGTCATACGGACAGTAGATAAAGCCTATATCTCCCGCCTTCGCATATTCCGGCATGGTAATCGTGCGGTCTGCGTTTATCTTTTCTGAGTGAGCCTGTCCGAGGTGCGATTTTAAAAGCTGTAAGAACATCGCCGACTGATTGGGATAGCCGACCGAGATATTTCCCGCATTCAAAATCTCCCAGGTATGCTCCGCACCGTAGTAGCCGAAGCCGTCGTAGGGGTTGTTTTTCGCGTATTCAAGAGCCGCCTTGCGGTCGTACTTTTCGCCCTTTATTATGTAGCCCTTTTCTTCCCAGAGCAGTATGTCCTTGTTTTTAACAACCTCTTCGGGGAGCCCTGTGTCATCGTCACGGTAGAAGTGGTAGAAGAATACCTCGACCGTCTCGCTCTCGCAGTCATAGCACGGGTCGTTCAGATAATCGATATGGAATGTGTCCGCGCCGCTGTTTCTGAGGTTATGGCACACAACCTTCAGCTTGCCCTCGTCATCTGTTCCCACCATCAGCAGGGAGTGTATCATAGCTCCCTCATACGAGCAGTAAATCTGAATGACATCTCCCGGGCGCGCGTATTTAGGGAGCGTAATCGTGTGGTCGCTCTTGTTGTACTGTACGAACTGTCCGAAGCCGAGCCGCGAGTGCAGAAGCTGTAAGGTAATCGAGGTCGAGCTTTCGGTGTACTCCGTGATTCCGCCCTCGGTTATACACCGCGAGATAAACGGCGCGCACAGTCCCACTCCGTCGTCCCAGTGCGCCCTGCCGTAGGCTACCGCCGCGTCTGCGTCATATACCGGCCACGGCGTCTCGTCAATAGTGCTTGTCCAGAGTACCTTTGACTCCTTTACCCAGCTGAAATCGCCGTAGTATCGCCGCGAGTTTGAGGTATCGGTGACATTCGGATTGTAGATAAAGTTTCCGGTCGAAAGGTCGTGTATATTGCCTATCGTGACCGTGCCGTCCTCGTTGGGCTCAATGGTTATCGAAATCGGCGCGTCAGTCTCCGGTGCGCTTGTATCATCAGGTATATCGGACGGCTCTTCGCTCGTTTTTGAATCGGTATCGCTTGTTTCGGGAGCGGTTTCACTCGTTTGGGGAGCGGATTGGCTCGTCTCGGCGGGCGTTTCGCTTGTTGCGGCGGCTGTCGTGCTGTTATCCGATTCGCTCGCCGTACTGCTTGTCGCTTCTGTAGAAGCGGAGCTATACGCCGAGGTCTCGGCTTCGATTTTCTGACACGCGGTAAATGATAGTGTAAAGCTTAACAGTAAGATTATCGCGAGGGGTTTCTTCATATAATTTATCCTTTCGGTGATAATATATTTTGTTGTTTTCTCCAAACATAATCATTCGTGTATTACGGAAAATGCCGCCCTTGTTCAGCCTTGCCGCCGTCAGAATCGCCTGCACGGCAGCTGAATCCGGACTTTTTCTTAATATATAATACTAATATATCTGTAAATTGTCAAGCGGTTTTAATTAATTCCTGCTCATCAATTTCCGATAGGCTTTATAATAATGTCTGCTCAACAACTGAAAAAGTGCGCAGAATTCAGTACACACTAATTACTTTTGGAAATATATATGGAAATTGCCCACATGACATTAACGCGTTTTTTCGATAAAACTCCTTGACAAATCCTGCCGAATATGATACAATAACCACAACCCAATGAGGGAGTAGCAAGCATTTCGGTGCAGCAAGTCAACATACTGACCCTACGGTCTGGCTTGCTTTAATTTGCGAGACTCATGTGTAACTGCAAAGCTATGCGTGTGTCCGTACATATTGCGTTTTACTCAGGTATAGCTTTGGCTGTACCTGTTTTTTTATTTATAATTTCGGAGGAAGTAGTAATGGAATGGAATTTTATGTTTTTCGTAAACAGC
>CAMEKZ010000045.1 GCA_945921635.1 uncultured Clostridia bacterium | reverse complement strand
CAATTATTTGAAAAAACTGCGTTTTTGCGGTGCGTGGGTTTATCGACAGTCTGAGTCCGTTAAAGGAAACTCCTTTGACGGACTATTCGTTTTTCGGACAGGGAATATCCGCAAAATAAAATCCCCCGGAGAAAAGCTCTCCGAGGGAATAATTCATTAAACGGCAAGTTGCTGTTTAATCAATAGTAGAAAATTCTGCTTATACGCCAGCCGTTTTCGGTGTTTGTAATCGTCATGTAGCCGGTTATTGATTCGTCATACGAGGTGAGACCGCTTATTTCAAAGGTAATTCCCTGATTATCGAAGGTGAGTCCGGTTATAGTGTCGGCGTTCCAGGTGGTGGAGCCTGCTCCTCCGCCGTCAACATTGACGCAGAGCTTTCCCTCATCGTTTTCCGCGTACATTTTATAATCGCCTTCAAAGAGAGTATAGCAGAAAGAGGTTATGTAATCATCGGTGTAAATCGAGTGGAACAGATCGCTCAAATTCTGCAGCGTATCAAGTCCGGGTTCGGTTACAGGCTGATAATGAACATCATTGCCCTGTTCGTTCTTTATTACATACGGCTCTGCGTCCTTATCATATTCAATCTGACATGTACTGTAAAGCTGGAGCTTGAACTCGGTGGGGATAATCTCCCTCATTATAGCCTTTACATCGTCTATACTCATTTCCTCTGCAGATGACGAAGCCTCGCTGCTTTCAGCTGTAGAAGCGTCAGATGACTCTGTGCCGCTTTCCGCTACAGAAGCGTCGGATGAAACTGCAGCGCTCTGGCTTTCACTTGAGCTGCTGCCCTGATTTGACGAGCAGGCAGTAAGTGCGGTTACGAGAAGAGCGGATAATAAAATCGCGGATATAATGCTTTTTTTCATATATACTCCTTTTATGTAAGCGTCGGTTGTGCTCCGGTTACTTAATGATTTCAACCATCATTCCGGGGGCTGCAAGAACCGCGTTTGACTCGTCGGTATCAATGTGCATAGCGTCGGCGAACTTTTCGCTTACTCTTACTACAACATCACCGAGAACTGCGGCTCTGCCATCTGAATTTACCTTAACGCTTACAACGTCCTTGTTTTTAAGTCCCCACTTTTCAGCAGTTTCGGGAACTAAGTGAATGTGGCGCTTTGCAACGATTACGCCCTCGCTGATTTCGATTTCGCCGCAGGGGCCTGTGATTTTACAGCCGGGCGTGCCTGCAATGTCGCCCGATTCTCTTACTACTATCGGACATCCGATAGAGCGTGCGTCGGTAGCGGACAGCTCAACCTGTGTAGCGGGTCTTACGGGGCCTAAGATTGATACGTTTGCTATAGACTTCTTAGGACCTGTGATAGTAACTCTTTCCTCGCAGGAAAACTGACCGGGCTGTGATAAATCCTTTTTCTTTGTGAGCTCGTGACCCTTGCCGAACAGAGCCTCAAGAGCCTCCTGTGTAACGTGAATGTGACGTGCAGATGTTTCAAGTAAAACTTCCATCGTTATAATTCCTTTCTTTTTGGCGGCTTTTGCCGCAATTACCATTTAGATTATACACCCGAAAAATAAAAATTTCAAGTACTTTACAAAAAAATGTTAATTTTCGCCGTGGTTATCCTGCTGTTCGGTAAAATCCGACGCTATATATTTCGGCGAGTTTTCGGTCGAATACACCCATTTGTCAATTCTGCCTCCGGTCATGAAATAGTGCGGCTCGTCTTTGATACAGCTCTTTTTCGAGGTGTTTACTATTATAAGCTTGATTTTCATTTTTTCGGGGATAATTGCCTTGATATATACGCAGGCGTAGTCTCCCGCCGCAACATCGGGGCGAAGCTCGGCAAGCCCCGCGAGGTTCGGCGCAAGCTCTACAAAAATCCCGTACTCTTCCACCGAGCGTATTATACCCGGTACGGTCTCTCCTACCGAAAAGCGTCCGGCGTTCTGCTCCCATGTTCCGAGCAGTTCTTTATGAGTAAGACAGATTTTTCCGCTGTCGCGCCCCTTTACAACAGCAAAAATGTCCTGACCCGTGAAAAATCGGTCGGACGGGTGAGTTATCCGCGACACCGATATTGCGTCAATCGGTATCATGGACGGTATGCCGCACCCAATGTCCACAAAGCAGCCGAACTGTTCTAAATGCGTCACCCTCGCTGGGATAATATCGCCGCTTTTTAATAGAGATATGTAGTTTTCGGCGGCTTCCTGCTGAGCCTTTTTGCGCGACAGTACCGCGACCGGCACAGCTCCGCTTTTGTCTATACCCGTCACCTTGAAGCATACGGGCTTGTTTACTCTTGATATAAGCGCAATATCGCGGGTGGTGCCGTCATCTATGCCTATCGCACCCTCGCACCGCGGAATAATCCCTTTTATGCACCCTAAATCCACAATGAGGTTATGCGATGTATCGCATACGGTGCAGGGCGCTTCAAGTATAGTCCCAGCCTTGCCTGCCGTCTCGACAGTACGGACAGAACACAGCGCCGCCTTGTTTTCTCTGTCCTCTGTTCTTCTGCCCTCCGGTAAATACTCCGTCATTTATACTACCATTCCTTCCTCGGATTGCTTCTCCGATAACTTTTTTACCATATTTATGACAGGCTTGCCGAGTTTATTCTAGCCGCGGGGAAAAGCTTGCGATTTTACCGCATAACGCGGAAAAATGTGGGCGTGTTATCAAATTGTTATTGATTTTACCGCTGTTTTCTGCTACAATGATATGTATAAGTACAGTAAAATCGGTTTATAGGAGTAATCATGGGATTGTCAACTTTAAGTAAAAGACTTATCTGCCTTGGTGCAGTTCTCGGCGTGGGAGCGTGCGCTGCAATAGGCTACGGAATATATCTGCAAAACGAGGACGCTTTGCAGGTGCTGGCACCGGTAACGCCCGCCGTTTCGGGGCAGGAGGAGCTTGCGGTACAAAGCGCCGTAGCATTTTCACATACCGACACCTTTTACGATAAAAACATAACGGTAGAGCTTACCGCCGCGGACAGTGAAGCAAAGATATATTATACTCTTGACGGAAGCGTGCCTACCGAAAAATCGGACAGGTACACCGAGCCGATTGTTGTAAAATCTGGCAGTAATGTTACTGCAACCACGATAAAGGCGATAGCGGTGACCAAAGAAGAAACCTCGGAGGTAATCACAAAAAGCTATGTCACGGGCGCAGATGTGTTCGAGCGCTTTGACAGCGGTACCTATGTGTTTGTGCTGTCGGCTGACCCCTACGATTTGTACGACTACGAGCACGGCATAGCAGTAGAGGGAAAAATCCGCGACGAGTGGCTGGAAAAAGAATACGACGGCCGCTCTGAGATAAAGCCTACAGACCCCGCAAACTGGAATCAGGAGGGCATGGACGGCGAGCGCCCGATGTATGTCGAGCTATACGACAGCACAGGTAATATGCTCCTTACTCAGCAGGCGGGCGCACGGGTGTCGGGCGCGTACTCGCGCTCGGTCAGCCAGAAGTCATGGAAGCTTATCGCAAGGACAATGTACACTCCCGAGGACGGTATGTTCAAATATGCGTTTTTCGATGACGCTACAGATGCGTCGGGTGTACTGCTTACAAAGTTTGACAGAATAACGCTTAGAAACGGGGCGAACGATCGCGAGTTTGCTGGCGTGCGCGACGAGCTTTCCGCAGAGCTTGCGCGGCAGTCGGGCTATCTCGATGTGCAGGCTACAGCTCCCGCCGCGGTATTTTTAAACGGAGAATACTACGGCTATGCGTGGCTGCACCAGACCTACTGCAAGGGCTATCTCGAAACCCGCTACGGCGGCAATAAGGACAACTATCAGATAGTCGGCAAGGCGGAGGGCGATATTGACGAAGAAAACGCCGAGGGCGCGGCAGATGACTACAATGAAATGCTGGAGTTTGCCAAGGCGGGACTGACTGATGATGCGCGCTTTGAGCAGTTCTGCTCGATGGTGGACATCGACAACTATATGCGATACCTTGCAATTCAGCTTTTCATCGACAACCGCGACTGGCCGGGAAACAACTATAAAGCGTGGAGATATATCCCCTCCGAGGGCGAGGAGATAACAAGCGAGTACCTTGACGGAAAGTGGAGGTATCTGCTGTTTGACGCGGAGTTTGCGTGGGGGCTCTACTCCGACGGCTTCAACAACGCGACGCTTACAAAAATCCTTGACGGCACTCACCCTGCGGGCGGCTCGGAGCTTGTAGCCGCGATTTTAGAACGCGAGGATATGCGTGAAAAGCTTGCGAATAATATCTGCGACCTTATCGGCGGAGCATTTTCCACCGAAAACATACTTAATGTGCTGGACAAACTGCTTGAAGAAAGCGACAGCGAGCAGATGTATGCATTGAATCATGGCATAACCTCCGAGTGGGCAAACGAGGAAACCTTTAAAAACAGCCGTAAAGAGATACGCGATTTTGCCAAAAACCGCTATAAGGTAATTCTTCGCGATCTGCGAAAGGTCTTTGAGCTTGAGGACGAAATGTACACCGTAAACGTAAGCGGCGCGGCGGGATTAAAGGTAATGCTTAACACACAGACTTCATCGGACGGCGAAGCTCTCACGGCGGAGTATTTTACAAAGTACAGCGTTTTGCTTTCTGCCGAGAGCTATTCCGGCTATGCGTTTGACTATTGGGAAATAAACGGTGAAAAATTCACCGATGAAAATGTTACTCTGAGTGCGGATATGGCAAAGGACGGCGTAATCACGGTAAAGGCATACGCAAAGAAAACCGTTTTTGATGTGCCTTTATACATAAGCGAGGTCTACACCGGCGGTGCCGCTGACTGGATTGAGCTGTACAACCCAAATGACACGGCGGTATCCACAAAGGATATGTACCTCTCTGACGATGAAACCATACTCAATATGTGGAAGATACCGACGGTAACCGTACAGCCTGGCGAAGCGCTCACTATCGTGTGCAAAAACAACAAGGACAGCAGCTCGCTTTTAAAGCTGCAGGCTAATTTCAGCCTGAAGGCGGGTGAAACGCTTTGCCTGTCCGACAGCACGGGAAAGATACTCGGAAAGGTAGTTATCATAGACTGCTCAAAGGACGAGTCACAGATAAGAAAGCCGGACGGAAGCTATAAAACGGGCACGCCGACAATGAGTGAGAATAGGGAATAACTCTCCAGACAGGCAGGATCAAGTTTGAATTTTCCGCATTCTCCAGAAAATCAAGGATATATCCGAGCAGACCAATATTCTTGCAATAAACGCATCTATCGAAGCGGCAAGAGCCGGCGAGGCGGGAAAAGGCTTTGCGGTGGTTGCCGACGAGGTAAGAAATCTCGCCGTAAAGTCCGCCGATACGGTTAAAGAGGCGGAAACGCACACCCGCGAAATCTTCTCGAATATCGGAGAGATAAAAGACTCGTCAAACACCATCATGAGCGAGGTTATCAGCACTCAGTCAAGCGTTGAGAACACCGACAGAGCGGTGGACGAGCTGAACGAAAGCTCGCAGTCGATAGACGGAAGCGTCACCGAGGTGTCGGCGGTAATCGAGGAGCTTAACGCGATAGCGTCCAGACTGATAAGCGAAAACTGACGGCTTGGTTATAAATAAATATAAGAAGAGATGTCGCAAGGCGTTTGCCTTGCGACATCTCTTTTATTAAATCATTTATTTATACTGCCTTGCATACTCTATAAATCTCATAAACGCGGCTTTTCCGTCCTCGTCACGCTTGAATACGCCCGCGTCCAGCAGTACCTGCTCAAATACCGCGCCGATTTCGCGCTTTATTATCTCTCCCGCGGTATCGCTGTCGGCATCGGGATAGCGCTTTATCAGCCCGTTCAGCCAGTCGGCATGGCCGCACAGCTTTTCGTCAGCCGAAAGGTCGGTCTTTTCACAGAGCGCCTTTTCAAGAAGCGGTATTTCGTCCGCAAGCCTTGCGGGCAGCACCGCAAGTCCCATAACTTCGATAAGACCGATATTCTCCTTCTTGATATGATGAAGCGAGGGGTTAGGGTGGAACACGCCGAGCGGTCTGTCATCGGTGGTTATGTTGTTTCGCAGTACAAGGTCGCATTCGTACTTTCCGTCCCTCATGCGCGCAATCGGAGTAACCGTGTTGTGTGGTACGCCGTCAGCCGTGACAGAGAATATGTATGCCTTTTCATCGGTATAGCTGCGCCATGCCCTGAGTATGCGGTCACATTCTTTAGCAAGCGCCGCGCGGTCGGCACTGCAAAGCCTTATTACCGACATAGGCCATTTTACCACGGCGGCGGATACCTTGCTGTCCGATAACGAAAATTCATACTCGGCGGGCGCTTTTTCCATTGTAAAGCAGTAGTTTCCGCCCTGAAAATGCTCGTGCGCGAGTATCGAGCCGCCTACTATAGGCAAGTCCGCATTTGAGCCGATAAAGTAGTGGGGGAGTATCTCCAGTATGTCAAACAGCTTTTCAAAAACCTCCGCGTCTATCTTCATCGGTATATGCTGCTCGTTGAAAATGATACAATGCTCGTTATAATAGCCGTAGGGCGAATACTGAAAATCCCAGTCGCCGCCGTGTATCTTCATCGGTATCGGGCGCAGGTTCTGCCTTGCGGGGTGAGTGAGCGTGCCCGCAAAGCCGGTGTTTTCTATGCAGAGCTGGCAGGCGGGGTATTTTGTTTTCGGCTGATTTCGCGCCGCCGCTATATCGCGGGGGTCCTTTTCCGGCTTTGAGCGGTTTATCGTTATGTCAAGCGTGCCGTACTCGCAGTCGTATGTCCAGCGTATATCCTTTGCTATCCTGCCCGCGCGGACATAGTTTGTGTTCTTGCTGTAGCTGTAGTACCATTCGGTAGCCGTTTTCGGGCTTTGCTCATACTTCCTGCCGAATTTGTCGATAACCTCATGCGGCATAACGGTGAGCAGACCCATGACCCTCGTGTCAAACAAATCCCTTACCGCGCCCGAGTCGGTGATTATGCCGTTTTCACAGGCATAGTCGGTTATTCTGTCCAGTATCGCGTCAATGCTCCTGTCATCGGGTACGTTTTCCGGCTCTTCCCATGACGAAAGTCTGAGCAAATCCATAAGGCTGTTTCTGACATATATACAGTCGTACTTTGTGATAAGCTCCTTTTTCAGACCGTAATTTATCAGAGCCTGAACATAGTTGTAAATCATTTCCGTATTTCTCCGTTTCTTGACGCCGGCGCGCCAAATTTTACTCCGATTATAATTGTACCATAACGAAAAAGAAAAATCAATTGTATTTGCGGTAAATGTTTTTTCGCTATTGCAATTTCCTTTACAATTTGTTATAATGTAACCGTATATCGCAATACAGCGTGACAAAGAAGGACAACAGATATGACAGATTTTTCACAAAAGAAAAGAATTGTGGTAAAGGTCGGCACAAGCACGCTGGCTCACGCCACCGGAAATCTTAATATACGCCGCGTGGCAAAGCTCATCGAGGTCTTTTCCGACCTTAAAGACGCGGGCAAGGAGATAATATTCGTTACCTCGGGCGCACAGGGCATCGGTGCGGCGAGGGCGGGACTTCGTACAAAGCCTAAGGAAATCCCGCAGAAGCAGGCTTGCGCCGCAATAGGACAGTGCGAGCTTATGCACATCTATGACAGGGAGTTTTCAAAGCACAACCATACGGTTGCACAGGTGCTGCTGACAAGAGACGTAATCAGCAACAAGACCCGTAAGGAAAACGTAACAAACACGTTCAGAACCCTGCTCGAAATGGGCATAGTCCCTATTATAAACGCAAACGACACCGTATCAATCGAGGAGCTTGACTTTGACGAAAACGACACGCTGTCAGCTATCGTAGCAACACTCTGCGGAGCGGATCTGCTCGTCATACTGACCGATGTAGACGGCCTTTATGACAAAAACCCGAAGTTCCCCGATGCAAGGCTTATCCCCGTTGTAGAGCATATCACCGATGAGATGATAGCCTCGGCGAGAGATAAGGGCAGCGAGTTTGCAAGCGGCGGTATGCTGACAAAGCTTGAGGCGGCAACAATAGCCAAGGAAAATGGAATACCGACCGTAATAATAAAGGGCGAAAACCCCGAGATACTCTATGATTTGTTTGAAAACAAGGCAACCTGCACTGTATTTACAGCAGATGATGAGAATTAAGCGAGGTAAGACATGATAGATTACATACAGCAGCTCGGAATAAAGGCAAAGGCCGCCGCAAAGCAGTCGGCGGTGCTCTCCCAGACAATGAAGAACGATATCCTGCTTGAAATAGCGGCGGCTCTCACCGAAAGCACCGATAAAATCATTTCGGAAAATGAAAAGGATATCGAGGCGGCAAAGAAAAACAATATGCCGCAGGCTATGATAGACCGCCTGACCCTCACCCCTCAGCGTATCGAGGGCATGGCAGAGGGCGTAAGACAGGTTGCGGCTCTGCCCGACCCTGTGGGTGTGATAAAGGGCGGACAGACGCTTAAAAACGGGCTTACGATAATAAAAAAGAGCGTGCCGCTCGGAGTTATCGGCATAATTTTCGAGTCGCGTCCTAATGTCACGGTTGACGCGGGCTGTCTTTGCTTAAAGGCGGGAAACACCGTCATATTAAGGGGCGGCAGCGACGCGATAAACTCAAACAAGTGTCTTGTAGGCATCATGAGAGACGCGGCGGCAAAATTTGAGGTAAACCCCGATATAGTACAGCTTGTCGAGGATACCTCGCGCGAGACTGCGACCGAGCTTATGCGTGCAAACGAGTACCTTGACGTGCTTATCCCGCGCGGCGGCGGCGGACTGATACATTCGGTAATAGAGAACGCGACCGTGCCCGTCATACAGACAGGCGAGGGCAACTGCCACGTCTATGTTGACCGCTTTGCGGATATAGATATGGCGGTAGATATCACAGACAACGCAAAGACGCAGCGCCCGTCGGTATGCAACGCAATTGAAAATGTGCTTGTTCATAAAAACATCGCGGACGGCTTTCTGAAAAAGCTCGCTGACAGATGGAACGGAAAGGTAACCTTTGTCGGTGACGAGGCGAGCGCCGCATATATCACGCTTGAAAAAATCGCAGATGATGAGGACTACCGCAAGGAGTTCCTTGATTTAAAAATTGCGGTGAAGATAGTTGATGATATAGATGAGGCAATCGCGCATATAAACAGATTCGGCACGGGTCACAGCGAATGTATTGTCACTGAGTATCTCAAAAACGCCGAGAAGTTCCAGCGTGAGGTTGACGCGGCGGCGGTATATGTAAACGCAAGCACCCGCTTTACCGATGGCTTTGAGTTCGGACTGGGCGCGGAGATAGGCATATCTACGCAGAAGCTCCATGTAAGAGGCCCTATGGGACTTGAGGCGCTGACTACTTTCAAGTATCTTATAAACGGAAACGGTCAGATACGCGGATAACACAACGGAACATAAAGCATTTCACCTTGCAATAAGGAAGGACTTTTAAATATGGCGAAAAAAGAAAGAGTAAAGAAAAAACGCGGCGAGCAGTCCGATGTACTGCGCAGCATAGCAGGCTCGCTTGAGGAGGCATTTTCCGAGGACGTAAGCGAAATATCCGAGGACGATGTAATCGTAGTCGATGTCCCCGAAAAGCCGCATCGTAAAAGAGGAAAAAGAATAGCCTCTTTTGCCGTGGGTGTACTTGTGCTTGTGTTCGCAGTAGTCGGAATAGTAAACACCGTAATCGGCGCGACCGGTATAATCAGCGATATTGCCAACAATACCGCGCTTAAAAATGAGTTTGCACTTTATCTGTACCCTGTTGTAGCAACCGACCCGCCGAGCTTTGAAAAGGCGGAGACGCTGACCGATTCGGTAATCATCAAGGCAGCATTATCGAGAATACTGCTCACCGGCGATACCTCAAACTACGAAAGCGATATGGGCATAATGTATATCCCGGAGTTTGATGTTGAGACAAACGCAAAGAACATTTTCGGCAATGCCATCACCTTTGAGCATCAGACGGTAGGTCACGTCGAGGATCTGGCTACATATTTCCCTGAGAAAAAGGCATATATGGTTGCAAATTCAAGCCGTCTGCCAAACTATTTCCCGGTTGTCACCGAGGTTTCAAATGTCGGAGAGACCTATACGCTTACAGTAGAATACTATCCTCCGAGCGTCTCTATACCCGGTCTTGACCGCGAGCAAATCGCTGCCAAGACTATGACTTATGTCATAGCAAAAAGCGGAGATAAAAAGACGATAACTTCAATAGCTATCAATAAGGTTTTGGACGGCTCGCAGGACAACAGCTCAACAAGCAAATAACTAAAAAATGGTGCATAATTTTTCATATAAAAAATTGTGAAATATAACGAATTATCAAAGCTCCCTTTGTTTTTTGTTGACAAAGGGAGTTTTTGGTTATATAATCGTTTTAGCGGTTTAAAGTAATGCAACTTAAAAGCGGCATCGCTTTAACCCAGTAAAGCAATATTAAGGGGTAATGAAATGGTACTGGCAATTCTGATTATTTATGTTCTGTCTGTAATAGGCATAGGTATCTATTGCAGCAGAAAGTCATCCACCGTAAACGATTTTGTTCTCGGCGGACGCTCGGTAGGCCCGTGGCTTACGGCTTTTGCCTACGGCACATCTTATTTTTCGGCGGTAATTTTCGTTGGCTACGCAGGAAAGTTCGGCTGGAACTTCGGTGTTGCGTCCACCTGGATAGGCATAGGAAACGCGATTATTGGCTCGCTCCTTGCGTGGGTAATCCTCGGCAGGCGCACGAGAATTATGTCAAAGCATCTTGACAGCGCTACTATGCCCGAGTATTTTGAAAAGCGCTTCAACAGCAAGACAATGAAGATTATATCTGCGCTTATTGTGTTCGTGTTCCTCATTCCGTACACCGCGAGCGTGTACAACGGTCTGTCAAGACTGTTCGGCATGGCGTTCAACGTAGATTATTCCGTCTGCGTTATAGGCATGGCTGTTATCACGGCGGTATATGTAATTGTAGGCGGCTACAAGGCTACGGCTATGAATGACTTTGTGCAGGGCATAATCATGCTTATAGGTATTGCCGCGGTAATAATTGCCGCGCTCAACTCAAAGGGCGGCTTTACCGAGGCGTTAAATCAGCTCTCGCAGGTAAGTACCGAGGGTACGGCGTCACCCGAGCTTAACGGCGGTTTTGCCTCGTTCTTCGGCCCTGACCCGATAAATCTGCTCGGCGTAATCATACTGACCTCGCTCGGCACATGGGGACTGCCGCAGATGGTACATAAGTTCTACACAATAAAGGACGAAAAGGCGATAAAGACAGGTACTATAGTATCGACAATATTTGCTCTCGTAGTCGCAGGCGGAAGCTACTTCCTCGGCGGCTTCGGCAGAATTTTCGTAACAAATGAAGAATTTGCAGAGATAGGCTCAGACGGCGTTATCCCGAAAATGCTGGAAAACCTCCCCGAGATACTTATAGGAATTGTTGTTATACTGGTGCTCTCTGCGTCGATGTCAACTCTGTCCTCGCTTGTAATCACTTCAAGCTCGACGCTTACTCTCGACCTTATCAAGCCTGTGACCAAGGACAAGCTTGACGAAAAGAAGTCGCTTATCGTCATGCGCGTGCTGATTGCGGTATTCCTTATCATATCGGTTGTCATTGCGCTCAACAAAAATGCGCTTATCTCCGACCTCATGGGATATTCGTGGGGCGCGCTCGCGGGTGCTTTCCTCGCTCCGTTCATGTACGGACTGTTCTGGAAGGGTGTCACCAAAATCAGCGTGTATGTAAGCTTTGCCTTCGGTATCGGAGCTACGGTACTGCACCTGATATTCAGACCCACCGGCACCTTGCTCGGCTTTAACGTGGCGTCACCCGTAAATCTCGGTATGTTCACAATGCTTGTCGGACTTGTGCTTGTGCCGCTTGTAAGTCTTATCACTCCGAAGATGAAGAAGGCTGAGCTTGACAGCATTTTCGCCTGCTACAAGCAAAAGGCGGAGGTTGAGGTAACTGATGCTATCGGCGATGCAGATGAACTGAAATAAGACAGCTGTAATAAAACCGAATAACCATGCGCCCGACAGAGCATTTTGCTTTTGTCGGACGCTTTGCTTTAAACATAGAAAATCCCCGTGAAATATTATCTCATTTCCTTGACATACCCATAAAACCACTGTATAATTTTAAAGTGAGCCGTTTTCGGCTGAAACGTTTAATTGAAAATTATTTGTTATTTTTTCCGGTTTTATCTTGTTTAATGTTCAGAATAGTGGTATAATTATATAAAATATACCGCAGGAAGGGAAATGATGCAGATGTTTTTTCAAAAGGAAATAGAAACAATGCCGCGTGAGGAGCTTGAAAAGCTCCAGCTCGAAAAGCTTAAATACATAACAAAATATTGTTATGACAACGTACCGCTGTATAAGAAGAAATTCGACGAAGCGGGCTTTGACTGCACAAAAATCAAGGCGCTGTCGGATATACAGTACATACCCTATACCACAAAGGCAGATTTCCGCGACAACTACCCGTTCGGAATGTTCGCCGTTCCGATGAAGAAGGTAACAAGGCTTCATGCCTCGTCGGGCACTACCGGAAAGCCTACGGTTGTCGGCTATACCAAAAACGACCTTGAGATGTGGTCGGACTGCATGGCAAGACTTGTCACCGCGGCAGGCGCAACCGATGAGGACATTGTGCAGATTTCCTTCGGCTACGGACTGTTCACCGGTGCGCTCGGTCTGCACTACGGACTTGAGAAAATCGGCGCTACGGTCGTACCCTGCTCGTCGGGCAACACCGAAAAGCAGGTCATGCTGATGAAGGACTTTGGCACAACCGCGCTTGTTTCCACTCCGTCCTATGCGCTTCGTATCGGCGAAGTCGCACAGGAGATGGGTATAAGCATGGATGATATAAAGCTTCGGCTAGGTCTTTTCGGCTCGGAGGGCTGTACCGCCGAGATGAGAAAGCAGGTAGAGGATTATCTGCACCTGCTCGCAACCGACAACTACGGTATGAGCGAGCTTATCGGTCCGGGTGTATCGGGAGAGTGCCATCTGCGCTGCGGTATGCACTTTAACGAGGATCACTTCCTGCCCGAAATAATAAATCCCGAGACCGGTGCGATCCTCCCCAAGGGCGCGACAGGCGAGCTTGTCATCACCACTTTGTCAAAAGAGGCTCTGCCGGTGCTCAGATACAGGACAAAGGACATTACCTCGATTACTTATGAAAAGTGCGAGTGCGGACGCACCCACGCACGAATGGCAAAGCCTACCGGCAGAAGCGATGATATGCTTAAAATCCGCGGCGTAAACGTGTTCCCATCGCAGATAGAGAGCGTAATCATGACTATCCCGCAGGTAGCACCGCACTATCAGATAATAGTCACCCGCGAGGGCAGCAGCGACAGATTAGAGGTAAAGTGTGAGCTGGTTGACGGAAGTGTACTGGAGAGCTTTGCTTCGCTTGACGCTCTGCGTAAGACAATTCACCACAATCTTAAAACCGTACTAGGTATAGATGTAAAGGTTACGCTTGCCGAACCAAAGTCGCTTGAACGCTTTGCAGGAAAGGCAAAACGCGTGATTGACCTCAGAAACAAATAAGCTTTTACGGCATAACGTGAAAGGAAATCTGTTATGACAAAAATAACAGCGGAAAATATGAACGCTATTTTTGCCGAGATGCTTATGCCAAGCGAGAACAGCGTCTGTCCGATTTATTGTGCTTTCAGAGAAAAATCCTTTTTCCCAACGCGTCTGGAGTACGGCTACTGTACCTGCACCGATACCGGCAGACTGCTTATTGTACGATACTGCGGTATTATGTATGAAAATCAAAAGAAGGGCGCGGCGCCTCTTACAGCGATAAAAAATCTGAAGATTAAGAAAACCCTTATCGGTCAGTATGCGATTACAATTACATTTGCAACCGAGAAAAAGGATTTTAAGCTTATGCTGCAGATAGCTTCAAAAATTGCGGGCGGCGGATTTGCAAATCAGAGCGAAAACCTGCAAAGACTGCTTGACATATTAAAGCCGTATGAAACGGTGAAATAAAACAGCATAAAAACAAAATGAAGGCTTCGGCGTTTTGCTGAAGTCCTCAGCTTGTCGAAAAAGTGATTTTTCGACAAGCTGTCAGACTTCGAGAAACACGCGCAGACATTGCGATTGCCCCGTGGGGCAATCGCCAAACACACAAAAATTACTTTTCGTGTGTTTGTAAGAGGATTTGATTAGAAAAAGCCGCCGTAGGCGTACAAAGGTACGGTAGGCGGCTAGGCAAGGATGCCGTCAGTGAACGCCCAAAGCGCGTCAGGACGACGCGCCACAAAGCGTTCACGTTTGACAGAAGTAAGCAAAAACGCTTTCGGAGAGCCGATGTGAGGCTCTCCGAAACTTATAA
>CAMEKZ010000044.1 GCA_945921635.1 uncultured Clostridia bacterium | reverse complement strand
CTTGTCGGCTATCGGGTTTGCCGTATCATACATCTTGTTTACGGCGGAATTTATCTTGGTGCGCGCGCCCTTAACACGCTGTGAAAAATCGGCGCTCTCCTTCTGCTTTCTGAGCAGCTCCAGATCTTCGAGCAGTAAATCCCCGCGGAAGCGCACCTCCTCAATAATGCTCATAGCCTTATTGCGCACGTCCTGAAGCTCGCGCTCCTTTTCCTTTTCAAGCCGCTCGCGCTGTGCTTCAAGCTCATTTGTAAGCTCTCTTGACTTTCTTTCCTCCTGTGCCGCCGCCGCTTTTGTTTTTTCAAGCTCCTGCCGCGACCTTTCGAGCGCCTCGACTATCTCCTCAAAGCGCTTGTTTTCGGTACTGACAAGCTCTCGCGCTTCTTCTATGATATGTGCGTCAATGCCTAGCTTTGACGAAATTGCAAACGCGTTAGATTTACCCGGCATACCCGTGATGAATTTATAGGTAGGCTGTAACGTCTTTACATCAAACTCGCAGGACGCGTTTTCAACCCCTTCCGTCTGTATCGCGTACATCTTCACTTCCTGATAGTGGGTGGTCGCAATAACCTTAGAGCCGCGGTTTTGCAGCTCCCGCAGAATAGAAACCGCAAGTGCCGAGCCCTCTACCGGGTCTGTGCCCGAGCACAGCTCGTCAAGCAGTACAAGCGATTTATCGTCCGCGGTCTTTAAAATACCAACTATATTTGTAATATGCGATGAAAAGGTTGACAGATTCTGCTCTATGCTCTGCTCGTCACCTATATCTACATAAACCCTGTCAAATACGCCTATTACGCTGTCGTCGCGCGCGGGTATCATCATACCGCACATAGCCATCAGCACAAGCAGTCCCGCGGTTTTGAGCGATACGGTCTTACCGCCCGTGTTAGGTCCGGTAACAATAAGCGAGGTGTATTTCTCTCCAAGCTCCAGCGTAATCGGAACTACCTTTTCTTTATCAATAAGCGGATGACGGGCGTTATTCAGCACAAAACACGGCTTGTCGGTTATTTTAGGAATAACAGCTTTCATTTTTGCGCCGAGATTTGCCTTTGCAAAGTAAATTTCAAGCGTCAGTATACAGTTATAGTTGTTTATCAGCTCGGCGGAGAAGTTGCCCGCAAGCTCGGACATCTCGCGGATAATACGCTCAATCTCCTCCTGCTCGCGTGACTGTAATACGCGTATCTCGTTATTGGCTTCTACTACGCTCATAGGCTCGATAAACAAGGTCGCGCCCGTTGCGGACGAGTCGTGCACAAGTCCGCTTATCTCACTTTTGTACTCGGTCTTTACAGGCACTACAAAGCGCCCGTCACGCATGGTGATAAGGCTCTCCTGCAAATATTTCTGATTTGTCTGGCTTTTAATCAGCTTATCAAGCTGCTCGCGTATCGACAGACTTTTCTTCTGGATTGCCTTTCGTATGCGGTACAGCTCGGGGCTTGCGCTGTCGGACAGCTCTTCCTCCGAGATTATAGCGTTTGAAATAGTCTGCTCTAAATGCTTGTTTTCTATCAGCTCGTCAAAATAAACCGAGAGCTTGTTTTCTATGCCGCTGCACTGCGAATACCAGCTTACAAGACCCGATACCTCGCGCAGTACCTGACCTATGTCGAGCAGCTCTCTGAGTGACAGGGTTGCGCCCTGACCCGCCCTTTTTGCGCTGAAAGCTATATCCTTAATATTAAAAAAACGCGGCGTGCCGAACTTTGCCGATAAGGTAAAGGCATCGCCGGTCTTTGATATTTCTTCGCGGACTATATCAATGTCAAAGCTGGGTTTTATCTTTAAAATCTTTTCTTTGCAGGCGTCACAATACGCCTCCTGTGACAAAAGAGTCAGAATTTTATCCAACTCAAGCTTTTTATATTCTTTTCTCATATCAATATCCTTTAATTTTCCGTAGTTTGTTGTAGGTTTAATGTTATGTTCTTGTAGTAATCCAATGTATCAAACGAGCGGTTAAGCTGTGCCAGCAGATAAAACTCAGCGACAGCGGAAAACACTCGTCGGCTTTGCTCGGATATGCTGAACGCGTACAGCTTTTCGTTTTCGGAATAAGCAACGTATCTCAGCGTATGCAGTACCGTTGGTGAGAGCAGAAATGCGTTTTTCTCATGCAGACTGTCCAGCTCCTCATAGCAGTCCGAGCAGTATATTACTCCGTCGTTGGGCAAAAAATACATCGGGTCATGCGTATAGCATATACACTCTCTGCAAGCTCTCAAATCGGGCATAAAGCCGATATGCGAAATAAAGCGGAACTCGAAAATTGCCTTGATAAAATCTAACGGCAGCCTGTCGTTCTGAAGCTGATAATATGTCATGCAGACAAAACGTAAAAGCTCGCTGTGATTTTCCTCCGAGGTGGCGCAATACCGTATAACATCGGCAAAGTACGCCGCAAGCGATAACGCCTCTATGCTTTTTGATATGCCGTAAAAGCTGCAAATCGGCTCGGAGCTGTTTATGGTATAGCGCGAGCCGTTTTTATTTACACAGAATTTTGAATAGCTGAACAGCATTGACGCACCGGAGTTTTTGCTGTTTATCTTTTTGACGCCGTGCGCCATGACCTCAATCATGCCAAGCTTGTCCGTGAATATATCAAGAAAACAGCTGTTTTCTCCTACGGTGCGCTGACCGATAACAAGCCCGTTTAAAGTTATCAGCATATTAGGCGTCCTTTCTTTTTATTCTCTTGTGCGTCAGTCCGCTTTAAGTCCGAAATCGGCGATAGCCGACTCCTTATTTCTCCAATCCTCTTTTACCTTGACCCATATCTGCATATTGACCTTGCAGTCAAAATAATCCTCCATGTCGGAGCGGGCAAGCGAGCCGATTTTTTTAAGCATTGTTCCCTGCTTTCCGATTATCATGCCCTTGTGGGTTGCCTTTTCGCATACGATAACCACGCCTAAATCAACGATTTCCGTACCGTCAGGCTTTTTGCGTGTTTCCATGCTTTCAATATATACGGCTACGCCGTGCGGGATTTCCTCCTGCATATTCTGCAAAATCTTTTCTCTGACTATCTCGGACAGCCACACCTTTTCTGTCTGGTCGGTAGGTAAGTTATCGTCAAAATAATGCGGAGAGTCCTTGGCGTATTTTTCAAGCACGGGCATAATCTGCTCTGTGCCGATTTTTTCCTTTACGCTTATCGGGATTATCTCTTTAAAGTCAAAAAGCTCGCTGTAGCTCTTTATCGTTTCGAGCAAAAGCGACTTGTCCTTTAGTAAATCAACCTTGTTTATAAGCAGTATTACATCGGTTTTTCCCGCCTTAAAGCTGTCTATCAGATTATGCTCTATCGGAGAGATTTTCTTGGTCGCGTCCACCATAAACAGTATGACATCTACATCTACTATGCTCTCGCGTATGGATTTTACCATCTGGTCGGACAGCTTGTTGCGTGCCTTGTGCATACCCGGGGTATCTATGAACACATACTGCGTCTCGCCCTCGGTCAGTACGCCGTTTATGCGGGTTCTTGTCGTCTGCGGCTTTTCGCTTACTATCGCTACCTTTTCTCCTACAAGCAGATTTGTAAGAGAGGACTTTCCTGCATTCGGGCGTCCGGTTATGGCTATAAATGCCGATTTTGTACTCATTTATCCTTTTTTCCTTTTATATTACGTTTTTTTCCTTTTGCTATAAACAGATAGAATACGCAAAGCGTACCTACAAACATCGCAAGTCTTCCTATATCTCCGGTAAAATATCTGAATATCAGCGCAAAGGTATCTATATCCCAGAATAATATAATACCTATCACGACAGCCGCCCCCGCAGACAGAAAGACCGCACCCGCCGCTATGTCCTTACCTACTTTTGCAAGTGCGGAGTAACCCGGGGATACCTTGTCGATTACGACCTCGATGGCGGTATTCATCATTTCCGCGGAAATAACCGCAAGGCAGGTAAGTATAAGCAGAACAAACTGCTCCTTTGATAAGTTATAAAACTGTGCGATATACAGCACGCAGATTGTCGCAACTATGTGAATACGCATATTTGTTTCATGCTGTACGCAGAAGGAAATTCCGCGTGCGGCAAATTTAAAGCTGTTATACAGTTTTTTAAATAAGTTCATGTTATTTTTCCGTGTTATTCGGGACGCTTTATGTTAAGGCTGTTTAAAATCCGCTCCTGAAGCTCTACCATTACAGCCTCGCCCTGAGGGTCGTCCTCGTGGTCATAGCCCAGCAGATGCAGTGTCGAGTGTGTTGCAAGAAAGCCTACCTCGCGCATCAGCGAATGTCCGTACTCTATCGCCTGCGCGTGAGCCTTTTCCATTGATATAACAATATCGCCCAGCATATACGCGCCGTTTTCGGGGTTTATATCGTACTCGTCATACGCACCGAGCGGGAAAGAAATAACATCAGTCACCTTGTTTTTGTCGCGGTGCTGCTTATTGAGCCGCTTTATCTGCTCGTTATCGACAAGGGTCACCGATACCTCTGCATCACCGACAAACTCGGTCTCCTTCAAGGTCTGCGCTACACAGCGTCTTATCACGGTACGCAGTCCGTTAGGCACCTCGACCGCTTTCTGATTATTTCTGAAACTCATGAATACCTTTGACATTTTATATTTCCTTCCGTTATGTTATTTTTCGTTTCTTTTTCTTTCGTCATACGCCGCGTATGCCTTTACTATATCCTGCACCAGTCGGTGACGGACTACGTCCTTTTCGGAAAAGCGGTTTATCGCTATACCGTCGATATTTTTCAGTATCTTTGTCGCCTCGATAAGTCCCGAGCGCCTGCTGTCGGGGAGGTCAATCTGCGTTACATCTCCCGTGATAACCATTTTGCTGTTAAATCCCAGTCGGGTAAGAAACATCTTCATCTGCTCGGGTGTGGTGTTCTGCGCCTCGTCAAGTATAATAAAGCTGTCGTCAAGCGTCCGTCCGCGCATATACGCAAGCGGTGCTACCTCGATACAGCCGCGCTCCATGTTGCGCTGAAACGCCTCGGAGCCCATCATATCAAAAAGCGCGTCATACAGCGGCCGTAAATAAGGATCTACCTTGTTCTGCAAATCTCCGGGCAGAAAGCCGAGCTTTTCGCCTGCCTCGACCGCGGGGCGCGTAAGAATAATGCGCTGTACCTCGTGCGCCTTGAACGCCCTTACCGCAAGCGCTACCGCAAGATAGGTCTTGCCCGTACCCGCTGGACCTATACCGAAGGTGACGGTATTTTTCTTAATGCACTCGACATATTTTCCCTGACCGACCGTTTTCGGCTTTATCGGCTTTCCGGTATGGCTTACGCATATACAGCCGCCCGACAGGGATTCAAGCTCATCGCCCTTACCCTCGTTTGCCATGGATATGGCATAGCGCACATTCTGGTCAGAAATCTGCTCGCCCTTGCCAATCATCGATATGAGCAGTCCGATAACCTCGATTGCTTTATCGACGGCGTTTTCCTCGCCCTTTACCCTTATTTCGCTGTCTCTGCTGTAAACTGAGACCTTGTATTCCTTTTGTATAATATTGATATTTTCATCAAAATCGCCGAATATGGCGTGCATCTGGCTCATCTGAGAAACCGATACGGTTTTTTCTGTCATATAACAGGCTGTTCCTTTCCGCTTTTACCCTATTTTAGTATCAGTATAGCACAATTCGGCAATATTTTCAATAGAAATCAGTACAAAATACTTATCGGCTGTTTTTCACCGATATTTTTTTCGATAACATATTTCACCGTCAGCTTTATGCCGTTTTCGTCGCTCAAAAATTCCTTGTCGGCGGATATTATTTTACATTCCGAGAGAAAATTGTCCTCATAATCGATTTTAGCCTTTTCAAGCTGTGACATAATATCGCGGCTTGTGTATTTTACCTCCTGCTCGGTGTACTCCGTGTATGTTCCTTTCCGCAGCTTAAACGGTGTCTGTATGCCGAATATGCTGATATTGTACGTTTCTTCGGTGTATTTTATGTTATCAAAGCTGTCTGATGAATAGCTTTCCCACGGCAAGGGCAGATAAAACCCTCCGAGCAGTAAATATGACGAATAGTGCTGCTCGCCGTCCGCGGTCTTTTTCGTCTGTACAAACGGCAGATAAAACTCCTCGGTCTGCTCGCACCTTACCGTAAGGTCGGCATCGGAGTGTACATATACAACATTTCCGCCGTTGTCGTCTATTGTTCCGCTTACCAGAAGCTGACCCTTTCTGACTGCGCTCCCCTTTTCGACCTGCAGCGAGCCGCGCCGCACAATTGCCGAAATGAGCTGACCGTCACAGTCGGAGATTATGTTGCAGGGCGCGTCTATAGGTATTTCCTCTTTCTCGGGCACATCGGTCTCGCTTACCTTGACATAGACCCTGCTGCCCTCGCGCTCTACGCTTATCCACGACAAGTCACTTATTTCGAGCATGGCGTTAAGCTCGCATACCTTTGTGTCAAAGCTCAGCCTGCCGGCACCCGGCTTTACTCCGTGCTGTTCAAGTGAGCGGCATATTTCAGTGTCTGATACCCGCTCGTTGCCGGATATCTTTATATCCCAGATAAACTGCGACAGTATGGTGATAACCCCGCAGCAGCAGAGTGCGCCGAGTACAAGCCCCCATCTGCGCCTGTAGTTATACAGTCTGAAATAAAGTCCCTGCCGCTCGCGAACTCTGACGCGCACGCCGTACTTTTTGCCTGTCCTGCATACCGTTATGTAGTCACGCGGCTTTATCAGCGCATATATTGCCGCCTTGCTGTGAGAAATGTCGTAAAGCTGAATATTGTTTTCGATAAGCTTTCCGATAAATTTTTCCTGAAATCCGCCCAATCCCTCAAACTTAACATAAGCAGCGCCGTATTTTTTAATTATCTTTTTCTTTTTCACCTTTTTCGTTCCTTTCGCTTCTTTCATTTGTATTTTCAAAGGTTATCGAATGTATATGCCCCGTAACCTTTACACAATCGTAGGCATAATTTTTCATCGAAAGATTGAGTCCTATTATCCTGACAGCTGATTTTGCAAGCTGCAATTCGATTATGTTGTCCTCAAATTTAAGTACCTTTTTGCAGTACTCGATATTCATTGACCTGTTGTCCTCAACGGAAATATACGAATGATTCTTCATTCTGTCTTTAAAGCCTTCAAACTTCATGGCAAATTTATTTACATTCATTTTTCCACCCGCCTCTCATATAATCTATATGCAGGTACAAGCAAAAAAGAATTGCACAATGGTGCAAATCCCAGAAAACAGACAAGCGAAGGTACTATTATATGAAAGTAAAAGAAAGGCTGAAAATAATATCGGCAGCCATAGCCGCCGTGATATTGGCTGTGCTTCTGATAGCCGACAGCAAGGGTGTAGCCGAGGCTGTGTCGCTTTGTGTCGAAACCTGTACAAACACGCTGATACCTTCCCTTTTCGGCTATATGGTGCTGTCAACATTTCTGATACAAAGCGGGCTTGGCAGTATCATCTTTACGCCGCTGTGGTATGTTTTTAGAAAGATTATAAGGCTGGACAAAAAGCTTTTTTCGATATTTATGCTAAGCCAGATAGGCGGTTATCCGGTCGGGGTAAAGCTGATAAACACCATTACTCAGCAGGTCGAAGGCTGCGGCAATATAAAAGACAGAGCAGTTCTTTTCTGCTACGGGAGCGGCCCTGCTTTTGTCACGGGACTTGTCGGGCAGAAAATATACGGAAGCTTAACGGCGGGCATGATAATATTTGTCTCCTGCATACTTGCAAATTTTATCCTTGCAGCCGTCATCACGCGGAAAAGCAAGCCGCAGAGCAGCGGCGAAGAAAAACCCGATGTTTCCGCAGATACAGCCGCATCCTCGATTATGTCATCAGCAAAGGCACTTCTGGTAGTTTGCACAACTATGATAATGTTCAATATTATCACCGAGCTGTTCAATATGCTTTTGTCAGAATACATACCCGACAGCATGATAACCTCGATAATAAAAAGCGTGTGGGAAATCACAAATATTAAATGCTTAGATGCTACTCTGCCGTTACCGATAGCCGCGGCGCTTATATCGTTTGGCGGGATATGCGTTATTTTTCAGATAATTTCAATCGCCGACTTTAAAATAAATCTGCCGCGGTACATCGGATACAGAGCTTTTTCCGCCCTACTGTCGGCGCTGATATGCTTTATTATTGTAAAGCTGAGCGGCTTTGAGCCGGCGGTCAGCACGCTTGCATACGGAAAAACGGAGCTTCTTATAAATAATCCGGTTGTATTTATATGTACGGCAATTATGACAGGATTTTTAATGAGCCTGATATACAAAAGCCTGTCTGAAAACAAAAAATTTTGAATTTTCTTTAAAAAAGGGGTAGATTTTTATAAAAAAATGTGCTATACTATATGCAGACATAAATAATTTCAATTACTTATGCAGCTATTTCACGCAAAAATATGTTATCAACAGATTATCGGATTGGTGGTGTACAGAATATGAAGAAAAAACTGTTCGGCAATAATATCAAGCCGTCCTGCAAATACTGCGAGCTTGGCACTGCGATAGGCGATGATAAAATTCAATGCTCCAAATTCGGTGTTGTAAAGACATACGATTCCTGCAAAAAATTCGTATATTCACCGCTTAAGCGTATACCAAAGAAAGAGATACAGCTTGCAAACTCGGATATCAATAACATTGATTTCTGATCTATCGCTACATACCGTATTCAGGCGAAATTACTTAATTTTAAGTAATTTCGCTTTTTTGTGTATATTAGCTAAATTTTGCGTATCAAATTTGACTATAATGCGTATTGAATAAAATATTATATTGTGTTAAAATCAGTATAGAATATGTGTAAACGATTGCAACACATGATTAAACGGAGGTTTTTATGGCAAAGCTAAAAAGAATTATGTCAGCAGTACTGGCAGCGACTACAATAGTATCGCTTACTGCTTGTTCAGCCGGAGACAACGTCAGTGTTCCGGGAGATAACAACAACTCAAGCACTGCTACAACAATCGATGATGAAATTGAAAATCCTGTCAATGTCGATGATATCAGTATTGACGCGGGCGAAAAGGTTGAGCCCGCAGTGCTTCAGTATCTCGGCTGTTATGATATTACGACAGCAGGTGACGTAAAGCCTGCATACAAGTATTTCCAGGAGAATTACGGCTGCACAATCGAATGTACTATCGTAAGCTCACTGCAAATACAGGAAAAGCTTTCAACTGCAATTACCAGCGGCGAGTCACCTGACCTTGTTGACTATGCAGAAAACACATTCCCGCTTCTTATGTCCAAGAATATGTATACTCCCCTTGATGATTACATGGATCTGAGCGCACCCCAGTGGTCGGGACTTGAGCAGTATATCAACAAGTACAAGTGGAACGGAAAGAACTATTATTATCCTTGGTCCTATGACATTTCACCCTACTTCCTGATTTACAACCGCGCTTTGTTTGAAGAGCTTTCAATCCCCGATCCTAAGGAGCTTTATGATGAGGGCAACTGGACATGGGATACATTCAAGGATTGTATGCAGAAGTTCGTTGATTCAGAGGACGGCAGAACAGGTCTTTACGGCTATGCCGCTACATCATTTATTGATTCAACCGGTACACCGCTTATCTCAATCGGTTCAGACGGTCTGCTTCAGTGCAATCTTGTAAACGCAAATGTTGAGAGAGCCGCAAACTATATGCAGGATCTCAAGAAAGAGGGTCTTGCAAAGTTCGCAACAGACTACATTGATGTAAGTGAAGAGCCTATAACGGCAGGTCTTTCGGCTTTCCAGGCTATGGGCGGCTGGATTATTACCAACTATTCAAAGAAGATGGCAAAGGACGATGCGCTTGATATCTTCTTCGTTCCCTTCCCCAGAGACCCCAATGCCGATAAGTATTATTACTCAATGAGCACCTTTGGTTATCTCGTGCCCGCAGGTTCAAAGTATGCACAGCAGGCATCGGTATTCATCAACTGCTGCCGTCTGAGTGTTACAGATGAGGATCTCAAGGCTACAACCAAGGAAAGCATCATGAAGAACAAGAAGTACACCGATGAGCAGTACGAATTCTTAATGGAATTCAAAGAGGTACAGAAGTTCGATGCTGTCGTAGACGAGCCTTTCGGCCTTGACGAAAACAGCGGCACACTCATAAAGAATATGCTTAACTACACACTGTTTGAAACTGATGACGAAGACTATGCCGGAATGACATGGACACAGATGCGTGAAGCGAGCAGCGGTTCTATTATGACTCAGATTGATTATTACAACAGCAAGATAAAGAACGGCAACGAATAATTGCAAACTGTTTGTTTCATAATATACCTTTACTATTTGAGTAAGTTTTACTCAAAGCCTCCGACTGGATGCCGGGGGCTTTCTTTTTGCACGAAAAAAGCCGTAAGGCGCACTGATGATTGTTGAACAGTGCGCCTTACGGCCATATATGCCTTTAAACTTTTCTTATCCGTCCTTTTTATGGAGCAGGCTCTCGCATTTGTTTTCTTCCATTGTCCTCTCATAAAAGCTGATTTTATAATCCAGCCGCTTTAAGGTGTCCTGCATATCACTTATTTTCTGTGCCAAAATATCCCTTTCCCTTATCAGCAGCTTTCGCCTTTCATCTATCGTTTCATCACCCTGCCGGAAAAGTGAAACATACTCGGACAATGCCTCAATAGGTAATCCCGCACTTCGCATACACTTTATAAATTCTATCCAGCGGCAGGATTCATCATCATAATCGCGCAGTCCGCTTTTATTTCTGGGGACAGGAGGAATAAGCCCGATACGCTCGTAATAGCGCAGCGTATCCGGCGTTATATCAAACTTTTTGCTTACCTCGGATATTGTCATTATAAAACGCTCCTATAAATCCCATCAGTCTTCAAAAACGGTGGCTACGTCTTTTAAAAAGTGTGTTATCTCAAGATGCTGCGGACAATGTCTTTCGCATTGCTTGCAGCCGATACAGTCTGATGCTTTACCGTGAGTTTTTGCGAGATTTTCATAGTATACTCCCTGCACGTTGAACGGCTTTTCTATCTCCTGCATCTCGGCATTGTACAGCGCAAAATAATCGGGTATAGGTATGTTTTTCGGACAGCCGTCCACGCAATAGCGGCAGGCGGTGCAAGGGATAGATACCGCCGCGTTTATTATATCAGCTACTCTGAAAACAAGCTTTATTTCCTCACCGTCAAGCGGTCTGAAATCCTCCATATAGCTTGTATTGTCAAGCAGCTGCTCCATATTACTCATGCCGCTGAGCACCATTATTACATTGTTATGTGTCGCGGCAAAGCGTATCGCCCATGAAGGCACCGACATATCCGGCTCTTTGGACTTTAACAGCTCCTCGGCGCGCGGGGGCACGTTTGCAAGCGTTCCGCCCTTTACCGGCTCCATTACTATTACATCTTTTCCGTGCTTTACGGCGGTTTCGTAGCATTTTCTCGACTGTACACCCTCGTTTTCCCAGTCGAGATAGTTAAGCTGAAGCTGTACAAACTCTACCTCGGGGTGCGCGGTCAGGATTTCGTCAAGCAGCTTTGCGTTATCGTGATAAGAAAAGCCGATATGTCTTATCCTGCCCTCCGCTTTTTTGCGGGATACAAAATCAAAGCTGTCAAGGCGCTGTGCCGTAGCATAGTTTTCTACGTTCAGACAATGCAGTAAATAGTAGTCAAAATACTCTACCCCGCACTTTTCAAGCTGCTCGTTGAAGATGCGCTCCATATCCTCCTTTTCCTTTAAAAACATGGTAGGCATCTTTGTTGCGACGGTAAAGCTGTCACGCGGGTGACGGTCAACAAGAACCTCCTTGAGTACCCTTTCACTTTTGAAATCATGGTACATATACGCGGTATCAAAATAGGTAAAGCCCTTTTCCAGAAAAGTGTCAACCATTTTACAAAGCTGCTCTTTATCAAAGCTTGTCTGGTTGTTTCCGTCAAGAAGCGGCAGACGCATAAAACCAAAGCCTAATTTTTTCATCGTTTTTCCTTTCGTAGCTCATTCATTCTGTTTTTCACGGCTATGTATGCCTGCGACGGGTCGTCTATACCGGCGGTTGCTTGCTCCATAGGGCACAGCCCGTCACCCCTACGGTTCATAATCTTATCGGTAAGCCTGCCGTAAGAATATTCTATATCGCTGTTTTTAAGAAATTCTTCTGCGCTTTTGCTTAATACAACGGCGTAAAGCTCTTTTATGCCCGTTAAAGCGAACAGCATAGCCGCCGCCCTTCCGACAACCTTATCCACAGCCGCAAAGCCTTTTAAATCCGTCTGATTGTCGATAAAATTCAGCACGGGCGCAACGCCGCGGGCGTTGCTCAAATATGTAACTCCGTCCTTATATAGTACGCAGGTATAATCCCCGCCATTAAATATCTCTTTTGCTTTGTCAAGATTATTCATACAGCCTCTTTATCTTTTGCAGATACGGCAGGGCAAGCGGAACAACTACCCACTGCAGTACGATTCCGAACAGTCCGTCAAGTATAAAGGTGTATACTGCGGCGATTCCGAACTGTGTATTTCCCATAGCGTAGATTGAGATAAGTACGGCGGCTATCCTTGTGGCACGACCCGCAAGCTGTACTATAATCAGCTTTACAAAAGAGTTAAGCTTTGATTTTGACAGCAGACCCGCTGCAAGTCCGTAAACACCGAGCTCTATTATCATAAACGGCAGAATTGCCGCCGCGGGCATACCAGAGATAAGAAAGCTTACAACAGGACTTAATACACCGACAACCATACCTGCGACAGCTCCGCCGACAAATCCGGCGAAAAGCACCGGTATGTGCATAGGTAAAAGCGCCGAGCCTACCGCCGCGCCGGTCGAGGTCAACAGTCCGATAGCATGAAAAATCTGAGGTAATGCGACACCCGTCGCAATACCGACAACTGCGATAATCGCCTTTGCGAAAATTGCTTTTTTGTTTAACGAAATTGTTCCGTTCATAATTATTCTGTTCCTTTCTGCGAAAAACGTGAACTATACGTTTTTGCCCATTTCATAAGCCTGCTTTATGTACGGGGTTGAGTTGATCTCGCCCTTTTGCCATACGCCCGACGCATAGATGATTCCCTTTTCGGTAGGATTATCAAGGCAGTCGAGAGTAAAGCCTCTTATACCATCAACCGTCTTTTGCAGATTAACTGAATTTCCGTCCGCGGCTGTGACAATGTAATAAAACTCCATGTTGCTGATTTCCGTATAGCGAGGTACGGTACGGTCAATCAGCGTCTTTAGTTGTGCGTCCATCGTGTAAAAATACACAGGTGTCGCAAGCACTATCACATCGGCATCTACCATACTGTCAAGTATTTCCTTCATATCGTCCTGTTGTACGCATTTATGTGTGCTGTTGCATACGCCGCAGCCCATGCAGTAATTTATTTTCTTTTCTTTAAGGAAAAATTTCCGGACGGTATTCCCCGCTTCTTTTGCGCCCTTGATAAACTCATCGCACAAAACGTCCGAGTTTCCGCCTTTTCTGGGGCTTGCCGAAATGACAATTACATTTTTACTCATAACAACATTTCCTTTCCTGTTTGTATGGTTCGTTCATGATATTTAAAACAGTGAACGAAATCGAGATTTATTTCTCTGAATATATAATAACACTTGGAGTACACTCCATGTCAATAGGCAGTTGAAAATTTTTTTAGGCAGGAATAAGCTTACGATATAAAATAAGGCTGCCGCAAAGCGTCAGGCACTTATGCGGCAGCCTACAGGCTATTCGGGACTGCTTATGCTCTCACATTGAGCAGATGACCCGTTACACCTGCCGGAGGAAGCTCGGCGCTGTTAAGCATATTAACTACGCCTGCGCCCTCTGTTTCTACGGCGTCAATAGTCTTGGACAGCATAGCGGTAGAAACGCTTGTTGCCAGATTACTCTGAGCCATACTCATTGAAACACTTGCGATATATGAAGTTAAATCCATATACAGCCCTCCTTTACTTAAAACCGTCAGTCAAGTATAACGGTTTTTTCGTCAATCTCTTTCTTTACCATTGCACAGAAATCTGCAACGGTCATTGCACCTATATCGCCTCTCTTGCGGCAGCGGATAGAAACGTTCTTTGTCTCGACCTCCTTATCGCCGATAACCAGCATATAAGGTATCTTCTGAAGCTGAGCCTCGCGGATTTTAAATCCGATTTTCTCGCTTCTGTCGTCAATCTCAACTCTTACGCCGTACTTTTTAAGCTCTGCGGCAACCTCGGCGGTAAAGTCGTTGTGACGGTCAGCGATAGGCATAAGCTTTACCTGTACAGGTGACAGCCATATCGGGAACGCGCCCGCAAAATGCTCGGTAAGAATACCGATAAAACGCTCGATTGAACCAAATACAACACGGTGAATCATGATAGGTCTGTGCTTTTCGCCGTCAGCACCGGTATATTCGATATTAAAGCGCATAGGCAGCTGGAAGTCGAGCTGGATTGTGCCGCACTGCCAT
>CAMEKZ010000043.1 GCA_945921635.1 uncultured Clostridia bacterium | reverse complement strand
ACATCGGAGAGAAGTTCAGAAAAATGTTTCTGAATTGGCTCAATATAACGCCTGCCGCCGAGCAGACCTTTGTACTTAATGAAAACACCGGCCTTATGGCGGATATACTCCGCTCTCAGCTGTGGTACAGAGGCGATGCAGCCGAGCTGTTGCAGTTTTTTCATCAGCTCGGAAATACAAACGGGTCGTTCTGGGGCAGTGCTCCCGAACATGAGAAGATAAGGAAGATACACAGCGGACTGCCTGCGATAATCGTAGATACTCTCGCATACATCGTTTATTCTGACATGGACGCTATTGAGGTCGAGGGTGAGAAAGGCAGGGCAGCATTCGAGGCTGTTTCGGATAACACCGACTTTACGCAGCTTGTCGGTAAGGCTATAGTAAGCACGCTTGTAGACGGCGACGGCGCGTTTAAAATCTCGGTTGATACCTCTCTTTCCGATACGCCGATTGTTGAGTTCGTAGGAGCTGACAAGGTCGCATACAGCTACAGCAGGGGCGTTCTTAATGAAGTGATATTCCACACCGTACACGAAACCGAGCGGCATAAATTCCACCTTGAGGAGCATTACGGAAAAGGATATATAGAAAGCAGGCTGTACAACGAGAGCGGTCGCGAGGTAAGCCTTGAAAGCGTCCCGAGCCTTGCGGACATACCGAAAAGAGCAGAATTTGACGGTGACTATATCATGGCCGTACCGCTTAAATTCTACTTGTCAAAAAAATATCCGGACAGAGGCAAGAGCATATTTGACGGCGGTAAATCCGACTGCTTTGACGCGCTCGACGAGGTTATAAGTCAGTGGTGGGACGCTATCCGCATGGGTCGCGTCAAGCAATACATACCGGACAGTATGATACCGCGTAACCCCGAAAACGGCTCGCTCGGCAGTATAAACCGCTTTGGCAACAACTACATAGCGGTAAGTCAGCCGCTTCAGGAGGGTGTATCGCCTAAAATTGAGGTAGTACAGCCCGATATAAAATACGACGCGTTTATGTCCTCGTACACCAGCTGCCTGCTTATGTGCCTGCAGGGTCTTGTATCTCCCGCGACGCTTGGAATAGATGTCGGAAAGATGTCAAGTGCCGAAGCACAGCGCGAGAAAAAGGACGTTACCGGCAACACTCGCAACACCATAACGACGGCTCTTGAAAAGGCACTGCCCGAGATTATAGATGCGGTGCTTAAAACCTATGATAATATGCAGGGCAAGGCGCCCGAGGACTACGATGTGACCGTGAGCTTCGGCGAATACGGCGCACCTGACTTTGACAGCCGCGTTGAAACAGTCGGCAAGGCAAGCACCTACGGCATTATGTCCGTAGAAACACAGGTCGAAGAGCTGTGGGGCAGCTCAAAAGAGGACGACTGGAAAGCCGCAGAGGTAAAGCGTATCATGCGGGATAAGGGACTTGTCGAAGGTGCCGAAACCGCGGTAGGTGATGAGCTTGCTTAGTTTTGAGGATATAGCAAGAATATTTGAAGAAATCGAGCTTCGGCTCATAGCTTCGCTCAAACGCAATCTCTCGCGGCATAAACAAGAAGAGCAGAAAGAGGGCTTTGAGTGGTCCTCATGGCAGGCCGAGAAGCTGAAGAACATTGACAGCTTCCGCCGCGAAAACCTTGATATCGTAAACGAGTATGTCGATGTCATAGACAGCGACACAAGACGGCTGATGGCAGAGCAGTTTAACGAGGGTGAACGCCTTGCAGAAGAATCGGTGAGCGAAAGCGAGCCGATCACCGAGCCTATGTCTGCTCCGCCGTCTGAACCGCCTGAACCCCCGACAAGCATATCCGATGAGCATTTTTTCGGCGTGAACGCTCCGAAGATGGAAAAGCTTATAGAGGATATTACGACAGTCGAAAAGAAAGTGGAAACTGCTGCTGTCAGGACTATGGACGATGTGTACCGCACTACGCTGAACAAGGTACAGCTTGCTATGGGTAGCGGCTCTATGACGCTTACCGAAGCTATTGACATTGCGACAAGGGAGTTTCTCGACAAGGGCATAAACAGTATCGTATATTCGGACGGCAAGCGTGTAAATATATCCGACTATGTCAGAATGGCGTTAAGAACCACATCAACAAGGGCACAGCTACAGGGTAAGGCCAAGCGATTTGCGGAGCTGGGCTATGACACCGTGCTTGTATCGCAGTACGGCGGCTGTTCAAAGACCTGTGAGCCGTGGCAGGGCAAGGTCTATATCGACGATGTGTTCACCGTCTGGGACGGAGAGATAAGCGGCGACTTCGGCAAGTCAAAATACTGCGGCAAGTGGTTTATGCTGTTGTCTGTGGCGGTAAGAGCGGGGCTGTTTCACCCGAACTGCCGGCATACGATAACCCAGTATATAGACGGTAGGACGAAGATACCTGCGCCGATACCTGTGGATAAGATAAAACAACAAAGAGAGCTTGAACAAAAACAGCGGGCTATGGAGCGCAAGATAAGAGCCCTGAAGCGTAAGGCAGAAGGCACACAGGATGAGAAAAAGGCAAAGGAATATCGCAAGAAAGTCCGCGAAGCTCAGAGTAAGCTCAAGGAATTTGTCAGCGAGCATAACGATGCATTGCACAGAGATTACAGCAGGGAAAAGATTTACGGCGGAACAGATTTGATAACAAACAAGGCAAAGGGTGTTGAGCTTTTCAACGCTGTTGATGTACCTGCATCTGCCGAAATAACATCAGAATCAATAAAAGCTGAATTGGAGAAATCAATTGTTGGCCGTGATACTCTGAAATATCTTGAAGAAACAGAGTTAAGGCCAAAGTTGATTTATGAAAGGCAGTGGCATAGCAACAGGGGAGAACAAAGAAAAGATGATATAATGATATTTATTTCCAATATCAACAATGATGTTGTGGCTGCACAAACTATTATTCACGAGGTTACTCACCAGCGGTATGGAATAGGCCAATGTCAATGGGCTGAAGCTATTTGTATGGCTAAAGAAAAACTGCATATAGTTAACAGAGATTACTTGACAATCTCCGAAAAAAGGTATATAGTGGGATTAGCAAGAAAACATTATGGAGAATATAATTGGAAAAAAGGAGGTACTTTATATGGCAGACGTATATGACGGTTCTCGAGAAATGTATGATAAGCTCAGAAAAGGTGAACCTGTTCTTTGTTATAAATGCAAAAAAAGTGTTTTATTGCCGTTCAATACTACTGCTGATAAAGCACATGATTTCAATTGCTCTGATGAAAATTGTGACGGACATATTCACTTTGTTCCGGGAATAAATATTGAGTAACAAAGTCGCTTACCGGCAAAATTAAAGGCATAACCGCTCCGCAAAGCAAATGCGAGGCGGTATTTTCATATCCCCGCATAAGTGCAATCAATTGCACAAAAGATTATAAGTACAGTTATAATATTTGGCACAGAATTTGAAGATTTGCCGCTCAAAATTTAATAAATCTACCGTCTCCTTTGAAGTGAGGCGGTATTTTTATACACATTTTTACAGAAAGCGAGGTAAAACAATGGAAGAAAAGAAGAAAACTCCCGAAGAGGAGGAAAAGAAGTCCGAAGCTCCCGAAGCAAAACAGATGGACGAAAAGCCCGAAGAAAAGCCTTCCGATGAGAAGCAGGCAGACGAAAACGGCAAGGGTGCAGAAAAGCCCGATAAGCCAGATGAGAGTATGGAAGATGAAAAGAAGGACGAGAAGCCCGAAGAAAAGGACGACGAGCCTGAGCCTACTCCCGAAGCTCCTGCTACTCCCGACGCAAAGGATGAGGAGATATTACGGCTGAAAACGCAGATAGCCGCAATGTCGCTCGGAGTAAAACCCGACTGTATGGATGACGCTGTGGCTATTGCCGAAAGTTATGTCAAGTCCGGAAAGAACGAGGATATCAATTCCGCACTTGCGGCAGTTGTCAAGAGATATCCCGATATGAAGGGTGACGGCAAGGACAACGGTAAGAAGTCGGGCGGCTTCAAGGTCGGCGCAGACAGCTCCGACAGCAAAAAGGCAGATGACGAAAAGCTTTCACAGGCTTTCGGAATCAAGAAGAAAAAATGCTAAGAAAGGATGATTACTAATGGCAAACACAATAAACTATGCTGAAGTTTACAGCAATCAGCTCAGAGAGCTCTACGGACAGGAATCTACCTGCGATGCTCTCTATAACTCAAATACCGATATACAGATTACAGGCGGCAAGACCATCAAGATACCGACTCTTACCGTATCCGGCTATAAGGACCACACAAGAGCTTCTCTCGGCTTCTCTGCCGGCAACTACTCCAACGAATATGAGACCAAGACTCTTGACCATGACCGCTCTATCGAATTTGTGGTAGATCCCATGGACTTTGACGAAACAAACGCTGTTGTTTCCCTTGCGAACATTCAGAATCGCTTTGAAAGAACGCAGGCCATTCCCGAAAGAGATTGCTATACATATTCAAAGCTTTACTCCGAAGCAACAAGAGTCGGGGCAACAGTCAAGACCACCGCATTAACTGTCGCAAATATTCTCAGCGACTTCGACGATAACCTTGAAAAGCTTGAGGATATCGGTGTACCTCTTGACAGATTGGTACTTTACTGCACAGCCGGTTATAAGAAGCTTCTGAAAAACGCCGAGGGCATTCAGAGGACGCTTGATATCAAGAACGGCGGCGGTATTGACAGAAGAGTTCATTCTCTTGACGATATAGGAAATATCGTAACTGTACCTTCCGACCGTTTCAAGACGCTCTACAATTTCACCGACGGCTGCGTGGCTGATGAAACAGCAAAGCAGATTGATTACATTCTGATTGACCCTGAGTGCCAGGTATCAAGAGATAAGTATGCTTATATTCATCTCTTTGCTCCCGGTTCTGACAGCAGAACGGCCGATAACTATCTCTATCAGAACAGAAAGTACAACGGCACTTTTGCAATCGACCACCTGTTCAAGGACGGATGCATAATCCATACTGCCGAATAAGAAGGAGGACTAATCAATGAAAGCGATTAAAGAGAACAAAGTCTATCATGTAGATGAAAAGACTAAGGACACATATCTTGTTCAGGGATATGACATCTATGACGATAAGGGCAAACTTGTGGAGAAGTCTAACAAGAGCGCCGTCAGCTATGAGGCTTATGCCAAGCTCGAAGCTGAAATCAAGAGGCTTAAAGCCGAAAACAAGGAGCTCAAGGAGCAGGTGAAGGTCGATGTACCTGTATCTAAGGACTGATGAATACAGCGGCAGTATTCCGCCGGAAGAACTTGAAAAGCAGTTATCTGACGCCTGCCGTGTCATCGACAGCCTTACCTTCAACCGCATAGTCGCTGTGGGTTTCGACAATCTTACCCAGTTCCAGAAGGATATCATCAAAGAGGCTGTCGCAAAGCAGGCTGATTTCGTGTATGATAATGCCGAAATCCTTGACTGCCCGTTAAATTCTTACGGAATATCGGGAGTTTCGATGTCCTTCGACAAGTCCAAAGTGCTGACAATCGGCGGAGTAACCACGACAAGCGAGGTTTACGGACTGCTGATGCAGACAGGACTGTGTTACCGGGGAGTGTGATGCTATGAAATATCCGCAGTTGGTACCTGACAGAGTATGCAATACTGCCTGCAAGGTGTATCAGACGGACGGCCTTAACCGCGACGGCTCAAAGAAAAAGACTGTTATCTTCGATGGCAGGTGTTTTCATTCGGAAAAGTCAAAGCAGAAGCTGTCCGCCGAAAAACAGCTCATAACGCTGTCGGGCGAAGCACTCTTCAACGGAGATATTGCTCCGAGCAGTTCGGTTATTGACGGTTATGCGGAGATAGATGGCAGAGAGTACAGAATTTACGGCTGTGAAAAGGCTAAAAACCCCGACGGAACCGTAAATTATACGCGACTGGAGCTGATGTGATGATAAAGCTTGCGATAAAGCTCGATAAGGTGGCCATAGCAAAGCTGGAAAAGGCAGCTCTTGACAGCGCCGAGGTAGCTATGAATCAACTTGAAGCCGACCTTATAAGCTCTGCTACAATGCCTTTTGATACCGGTGATATGCAGAACAATCAGACATTTGTAGCCCGCACAGATAGCGGTGCAGCAATTGTTACGGGTTCGCCGCAGGCAAGACGGCTTTATTATCACCCGGAATATAACTTTCAGCGCGGAAACAATGCGAACGCGGGCGCAGGCTGGCTTGAACCCTATATCACCGGAAATAAGAAGGACCTTGCAAAGCAGGAGTTTGAAGCGGAATTTAAAAGGAGGACAGGCGTATGACGCTGCTTGATATAGCCGATATGCTTGCAGATGTACTGGACTTTGAGGACGTCTATGCAGGAAATATCGACGCCAACAAGGATAAGTGTATCGGCGTCTATCCGCCAAAAATCGCTTATCCTCAGGCAATATGTGTAGGCGGCAAGACCTGCACAAAGACAAATGAAAAACGTATATCTATCCTTATTCATTGGACGGACAATCCGACTGTGGCAGAGATACGGGCGCAGGAAGTGCTTGAAAGGCTTACAGATATCAGAGCTTATACAGCAGGCGGTTACTCGGTTTGCTTTATAAAGTGCTTATCCCTTCAGTCCGTAGGACGCGACGAGCGCGGTATCAATGAATATGTGATTGATGCAATAATTTACTATGAAAGGAAAGAATGATAATGTCAAAGAAAGGCGTATATCCCGTATATGAAAATCAGTTTAAGATTGACAAGACCGGCGGGGACGGTGCTACCGAAGACAGTCTTGTAACCATTGCCGTTATGGAGAGCTTTTCGGTATCTATCGACGGAAATGTCGAGGAGTGGAAGCCGTTCGACCATGAGGGCTGGACAAGAAGGCTCGTGACAGGCAAGTCTATCACCATAAGCGTATCCGGAAAGCGTAATATCGGTGACGCGGGCAACGACTATGTTGCGGGGCTTGCACTCAAAACAGGCGCGGCAAGCAAAACAACCGTGATATGGACTTTTCCCAGCGGGGCAACGCTCAAGATACCCTGCGTTATCAACGTAACAGAATGGGAGTCGGGAGAGAGTACCAATGTTGCACCGCTCGCGTTCGACATAATGAGCGACGGCAAGCCCACATACACAGAAGCTACAGCATCGTAAGGAGAGAATACAATGGCAAAAATGTACACACTTGATGAAAAGCTGCTCTGCGGCGTCCCCGAAATACGCATAGGCGAGAAGGTATACAAGGTGGACGACCGCGAAAAGACAGTCAAAAAAGTAATGGCACTCTACAATGAGGGCGACAAGAAGGACGTCGAGAAGTTCGATGAAATGCTGAAGCTTGCCTTCGAGCCTGTGGCATACAAGGAGATAAGCAATATGAATATGCCGTGGGCGGCGTATCAGCGGCTTGTGGAGCTTGTCATTGCCGCTATGACGGGACAGGACGAGGGCGAACGATTTCACGGCGAAAAGCAGTGAGGTATGGTACGACCTTGAATATGACCGCGAGCTGATTATGCAGTCTATCGCAAAGCAGTATCATGTTCTGCCGAGCGAGCAGGGTGAGCTTCATTATTCCGACTGGCTGCTTATGGTAGGCGGACTGATGAATGATACTCCGCTCGGTCAGATCGTGAGAATACGAAGCGAGGACAACAAGGATATGCTGAAACACTTTACGCCTTACGAAAACCGCATAAGGCGTGAGTGGTCGGCGTTCAGGGCAAAAAAGCAGCTCGCTGAAAAGACACCGGCGCAGATAAACAATGATATATCTGCACTAGAAGCTATGATAAAGGCCGCATTCGGAGGTGATGGGTAATGGCGGACGAAAAAGTGGGCACTATAAGCCTGTCGCTTGTAATAGAAGCGGAGCTGCAAAAGCAGCTTGAGACATTGCAGAAAAGCATCGAAGCCAAGTGGAAGAACATCGGTGATACCGCCGAGAAATCACTTGCCGAAGGTGTAGAAAAAGCCGTAAAGAAAGCCGAAAAGCCCGTCGAGGACATCGGAAAGGCTCTTGAAAAATCTGTTACGGAAGGCGCTGAAAAGGCGGCTAAAAAAGCAGAGGAAGCGCTCAAAGAACCTGTTAAAAAGGTAAGCGCCGAAGCTCAGAAGGCGATGGACGACTATATAAACAAGGTCATGTCTACCCCTATGAAAGAGGGCGTAAACAACTATGATAAGAGCGCTATGGACTTTGTGGACAATTATCAGCCGAAGTCCGAAGCAAAATCGTCTGTACCCGAAATAGATGTCGGAGCATTTGAAATATCCGACGACCCGATAAAGCGGCTTAATCAGAGCCTTGAAATCACAAACGAGAAGATAGAGCTTGCACAGGAAAAGTGGAAAAAGCTCAACCTCGAAATGTCCCGTCTTTCCGATGAAGAAATGGCGGGCGATAAGGGAAACGCCTTGATCGGTCAGATAAATTCCGTTGAGGCTTCTATGCTCAGATTACAGCAGCAGGCTGACAGCACCAAAACCAAAATAGACAAGGCTATGCAACCGCCGCCTGCCGTTGAAAAGCTTGAAAAATCGGTAAATAAAACGGCTACAGCAATTAAACATACGGCTGAAAAGCCTATGAAAAAGCTGAATACATCTATGAAGAAGCTCGGAACTACCGCTTCAAGCTCTTTTGGTAAAGCCGGAAAAGCTGTCAGCGGCTTTGGGAAAAGCATTAAGTCTGCTCTTAAATCCACCTTTCTTATGGCAGGGCTTTACGCTGTATTCAGAGGACTAAAATCCGTTATTTCGAGTGCTATGAATGCAAACGAAAAATTCAGCAACAGCGTTAAACAGATAAAGGGTAATCTGCAGGTTGCATTTACGCCGATAATCAATTCGATTATGCCTGCGCTGAATACTCTTGCTTCGGGGCTTGCGACAGCCACAAAAGCGGTAGCAAGCTTTATATCCGGACTGTTTGGCACGACCTATAAGCAGTCGCTTGAAGCTACCAAACAGATTGAAGCGGTCGGTGACGCCGCAAAGAAAAACCACTTTCTGTCTGGCTTTGATGAAATGAATGTAGCGTCGGATAATTCCGATGACAGCTCCGATCTTGACGCTCTCGACAGCGAGGGAGATAAGACGGCGGAGGGTATAGGCAGTAAAATCCGCGAGCAGATAATAAAGGGTATAGAGCTGCTAAAAAAGAAGCTTACGGATTTCAAGAAATATTTTAATACGAACTTTGCACCTGTCTTTGAAGAAATAGGAAAGAAGTTTGAGCCTGTCATCAGAGATTTTGTAAGCAATTTAGGTAATGTATGGAATGACGTGAGCACTCTTGCAAAGCCGTTTCAGGACTACATAACGAATAATTTCGCTCCTGCACTCAAAACAACGTTTGAATCAATCGGTACGGTAGCGAGCGGGCTCGGTGATACGTTTAATCTGGTATTTGCCGAGCTGTGGGAAAATGTTATTTTTCCTGTGATAGAAAACTTTATATCGACTGTGCTGCCGATGCTCACAGACGAATGGGCTGCTGCAGCGGAGCTTATGACTACGCTGTTTGAAACGGTGAAAACTATATTCGATGAGGTTTTTGTCACAGGCATTATGCCGATTTTACAGACCTTGCAGGAGATATGGTGTGAGCTATGGAAAACCGCGGCTGATGTATGGGAGCAGTACGGACTCCCGATGATGGATTCAATACAGTCGATGGTAACATCTGTAGGCGACACAGTGCTGAAAGTATATCGAGAGTGGTTACAGCCAGTTGTGAAGTGGATATGTGATTTATTGAAATCATTGTGGGATAATGCTTTAAAGCCTCTTTACGACAAATTTTCGAAATTTATTTCAAAGGTAATAGAGTGTATCAATGCGGTATGGAATGTACTTAAACCGTTTGTAGACTGGCTTGTTGAGTTTTTCGGTCCGGCAGTTACTAATGTACTTAACGCCATTGGCAGCGTGTTTGACACGGTATTTACAGCCATAGGTGACATAATAGGCGGACTGTTAGATTCTCTCAGCGGACTTCTGGACTTTATTACGGGCGTGTTTACCGGTGACTGGAAAAAAGCATGGCAGGGTATATGCGACTTTTTCAGCGGAATATGGGATGCTATATGGGGACTTATAAAGGGTGTTATCAACCTTATAATCGATGGGTTAAATCTGCTGTGGACAGCTATCTACACAGTTGTAAAAGCAATAGTAGACGCTGTCGGCGGAATAGCGGGTGCAATCGGTGATTTATTCGGTCAGGACTGGCATTTTTCCATGCCGGAAAATCCTCCGCTGATACCGAAGCTGGCACAGGGCGGTCTTGCTTATGCACCCACGCTTGCAATGGTCGGTGATAACCGTAACGCAGGAGCAGACCCCGAAGTAATAGCGCCGCTGTCAAAGCTCAAAGACATCATCGGCGAGGGCGGAGATATGACAGAAGTAGTGCTGCTTCTTCGTGAGATACTGGAATTTCTGAAAGGCATGAACCTTATTGCAAAGGGCGAGATAGACGGCAAGACTTTGTATCGCATGATAGTGCAGCTGAATAAAGAGAATACATACAGAACGGGGGTGAATGCGCTTGGCTAAAAATCTTATCTGGGTCAAGGGCGTTCTGCTCCCCGCTCCTGATGTAGACGGATATACAGCAACACGCTGTAAGACATGGGAGCCGAACACCGGCAGAAACGCCGCAGGTACTACTGTCGGCAGTATTCTCTGCTGGAAGTACAAGGTCGAGCTTAAATGGAGCTTCCTTACGGAAGCACAGGTAAAAAGTATGCGGTCTCTGTTTGAAACCAAGCCCGATTACTTCGCGGTTAAGTTTGACTATGACGGCGAATATAAGGAAATGACGGCATACAGTACCGACCTTACCGCGTCGGGCAAGCTGTATGCAGGTGGTGCTTATTATTATAAAAGTGTTGCTATCAATCTGATAGAAAGGTAGGTGACGGTATGTATGTATACGAATGTAACGGACGGATTTCTTGCGACTATAAACGGAGCAGAGCCGAATTACTGCTGTAAGCTTGATTTCGGCAACAACGTAATTGTCGATGATTTTTTCAGCGTGAATTATTCATGCGGTTCATGTGACGGAAGCAGTATAAAGCCCGGCAGCACGGTAATATCAAATGTCAAAGCAGAACTGTCGGAATTACCGAAGGCAGTCATAAAGGGCAGCAGCTGCACTCTGTATTTTGGCGTAAATTCAGAGTATGTTCCATGCAACATTTTTACTGTAAATAAGATTGAGAAAAACGGTGAGCGCTTTAGCATAACGCTTGAAGACAATATGTCGAAAACCGAAAAAGGCTACTTTTCAAGCCTTACATTTCCGTCAATCACTCTTGCAATTCTTGCCGAAATATCCTCAATAACAGGCGTAAGCTTCGACACCGCAGGACTTACAGCCATACCGATAAACGACAAGCCCGAAGGCTATACCTGCCGCGAGATAATCGGATATATCGCAGGATTATACGGCAAATTTGCCATTTGCAATCGTGACGGAAAGATAGCGTTCAAGTGGTACGACACCGCAAACCCGGTACAACTGTCGAAATATTGCTATGATACGCCCACACTTGATACGGTTGATACTATAATCGGACGTGTAGTATGCAACGGTTATTCCTCAGGCAGCGGCACAGCGATAGACTATGACTGCATATTTATGACTCAGGCGCAGCTTGAGACTGTATTTGCGTCGCTGAATAGATTTACATACCGCGCCGGCTCGCTTAATCTGCGGCTCGGAAATATACTGATAGACCCATGGGATATGGTAAGTATAACCTACGGCGGGGAGACGATAAAAATTCCCGCCGGAGTAATTTCCATAACCTATAACGGCGGTATGCTTATGGAGATTGAAGCTCCCTCGGAAGAAACATCTGCAGATGAAGAAGGGTATAAATCACCTTTGACAAAGCAGATGGAACGCCTTGTTACAGAACTGCTCAGCGCAAAGGAGCTGATAGCAGAAAAAGCCGACATCAGCGAGCTTAATGCACAGATAGCAAATCTTGAAAACGTATATGCTGCAAAGGCTGTTGTAAACAATCTGTCTGTCCTTGTTGCCGAGATAAATGATGCCTACATAAGCTCGGCGAAAGTAGAAGAACTGTATGCACAGAAGGCAGAAGTAGAAAAACTGTATGCCAAGAAAGCGGAATTCGATACGCTTTTAGCAGACACAACTAATTTCAAAAACCTATCATCCGATATAGGCAAGATAGATACGCTTATATTCGGCTCTGCTTCGGGAGATGTAATACAGACCAGCTTTGCGAACGCTGTAATCGCACAGCTTGGAAACGCTCAAATCACATCAGCTATGATAGCCGAGATAGATGCAGGCAAAATAACAAGCGGCAGTATCTACACAAACAAAGTCCGTATTTACGGTGATGAAAATAATCTGCTGTCTATTATAGACAACACAATCGCCATAAGTGACGGCACTCATACCCGCGTACAAATCGGAAAAGACGCCAATAACGACTACAGTATGTATGTGTGGGACGCAAGCGGAAAGCTCATGTTTGACGCGCTCGGACTTACCGAAAACGGCATTACAAGGCAGATTATCCGTGACGATGTGGTTAAGGACGACGCAAATATATCCGCAAGTAAACTCAATATCGACAGCTTATTTGGCGTAATTAACGAGGACGATTCACATACTCTGAAATCTACCAAAATTTATCTTGACGATGAAGAGCAGACTTTACAGGTCGCGTTTGCCGGATTGACAAAGAAGGTCACCGAGCAGGGCGATACGATAAGCAGTCAGGGTACAAGTATTGAAACAATACAGGGGCAGATTACGAGTAAGATATGGCAGCAGGATATTACTGACGCGACTTCTCCGCTGGGGGAAAATATAGCGTTGTTGAGTACACAATACAGCGAGGTTGCGCAGGATTTGAGCGGGTTTAAGACTACTGTTGGTGAAACGTATACCACTAAAGAGGACTTTGAGGGGCTTGAAATTGGTGGGAGGAATTTACTTGTAAAATCTGATGATGCAGCTATAGATGAGCGTTGGGGCAATCAAAATAGCGTAACATCAAATACTTATGACATTGACACTAAATCTAGGCACTATATCACCCCAGATAGCGGAAATGACAATAATGGTATGCAATTAAGACTTGATTTAGGCGTATGGTATAACGGCGACAAATTTAAACCAGGAGATAAATTAGTTTTCTCTATTGATTTAAAAGGCGAAATATTCGGTAATTATGGTATGTTTTTGGGTGCCTTTTATACCGACACAAATGGTCAAAGATGGAGACGTCCATCAGAAACTATAAGTACTATAAATGATAAAGTTTTGGAAAATGAATTTAAGAGATTTGATTATGTATTTACAATACCGCAAGACTACGCGTCAGAATTGATACTCAATGTATCATGCCGATATGCAGATTTTTATGTTAAAAGACCAAAACTCGAACTCGGCAACAAAGCCACCGACTGGACTCCCGCCCCCGAAGACCTTGAAACATCAATAACCGCCGTTAAAACAATAGCAACTCAAAACGCCGATAAGTTTAACTGGCTTGTAAAAAGCGGCACAAACGCAACGGATTTTACGTTGACTGATAGAACAGCTACACTGATTTCCGATTATATCAATCTTAATGGACTGGTAACGTTTAGTGGTCTGGGGAGTGACGCGGTTGATACAATTAAGGGGTATAGTACAGATGCTATTAGTAATTTAGAGATTGGAGGGAGGAATTTACTCTTTGCTTCAACTCTTTGCTATAAGTCTTTACCGTCTAATGCAAATTTTAAAATGCAACATGTAAATACTGTTCCTTACAGAGAGTTCACGAATGAAGGCATACACTATAAAACAGACGCAAATACCAATACACCTAATAATTCGTGGGGAATAAAAATTAGTATGAGCCAAATGGGATTAAATATAGGCGATACTATAGCTATTTCGTATGATGTAAAGGGTATTTTTGGTACTGTAAATATGGGATTAACTATAATGCACGCCACAAGTTCAAGTTCAAATTTTTATGCCAAATTGCATGAAAAAATAAATGGTTCATCACACCCTGCTGAAGGATATTCCGATTGGGCTAGAATTAAAGGTATATTTACTATTGATTCTGATATAGGCAATACAGATTATCTATATATATTTTTTGGCGGTGGATATGGCGAGCATGATGCCGATGTGTACGTAAAAAATGTTAAAATTGAAAAAGGTAACAAACCCACGGATTGGACACCTGCCCCCGAAGACATCGACACCGCCATCTCAGACGCATCTATCGCGAACTGGTGCTATCAGAATAATAAGACCTATATAGACGGTGGGAAGATATATACCGGAACGGTAACTGCTGAAAAAATAGCCGCAGGGGCTATAACCGCTGATAAGATAGCCGCCGGGGCTATAACTGCCGATAAAATATCTTCTAATGCTGTTACAGCAGAAAAGATAGCTGCCAATGCTATTACAGCAGAAAAAATAGCCACAGACGCAATAAAATCAACTAACTACAATTACTCTTCCGGTAATTTTTCAGGTGCCGGTACATTTTTAGATTTATCAAGCGGATTATTCAGAAGTAAGAATTTTGCTATTGATTCAGACGGAAACGCGTATTTCAAAGGTGTTTTAACATCAACCAGTGGTATTATCGGCGGGTTTACCATAGGTGCAAGCGCCTTGTATAACGGCGCTGGTAGTTATGAAAACGGCCGGAACGGAACTGCCGGTATTTATGTCGGGACAACCTGTTTAGGGTCATATACAT
>CAMEKZ010000042.1 GCA_945921635.1 uncultured Clostridia bacterium | reverse complement strand
AATAGTCGACACCTTCTTCAAGACAGGCGACATTGCTTCCCTATCGGTGACCGGTACATGGTACACAGTAATAGTCTACGCTATGCAGGTGTACTTCGACTTTTCCGGCTACTCTGATATCGCGATAGGTTTGGGCAGAATATTCGGCTTCCACTTTGACGAAAACTTCCGCTATCCGTTTATCTGCAAGAACATAACCGAGTTTTGGCAGAGATGGCACATCTCGCTCGGCACCTTCTTCCGCGACTATCTGCTGTATGTCCCGATATTCGGCAAGCGCAGAAAGTACCTCAATCTGTTCCTCGTATGGTTCTGCACCGGCTTCTGGCACGGCGCGAGCTGGAACTATATTATATGGGGACTGTACTTTGGCTTCTTCATCCTAATAGAGCGAATGATAGGCGCAAAGCGGCTCAAGAAAATCCCGCTTGTGATAACCCACATCTACAGCAAGCTTGTAATAATAGTCGGCTTCGGTATATTCTACTTTACCGATTTGTCGCGCCTCGGCACATTCCTCGGAAATCTCATCGGACTGAACGGCAACGCGTTTACCGATATGATTTCTTTACAGAATATGGCGTCAAACCTCTGGCTTGTGCTTGTCTGCATGATTTTCTGCCTGCCCGTCGCACCCTTTGTCAGAAAGAAGCTTGAGAGTATGAACCTCTCTCTGCTTTGCAGTACGGGTCAGACGGTGTTCAATGTTGCAATTTTTGCTATGAGCAGTATATTGCTAGTAAACGCCACAAACAACCCGTTCATCTACTGGCAGTTCTGAGAAAGGAGGAGCTTTAGGTGGCTGATTATATAAACGATAAAGAACTTGAAGAAATCAACGAAATATACAGACAAAAGCTTGAAGCGCAAAAGCATAAAAAATCCGATAAAAAAGCAAAGTCCGCCGACAAGGCAGACAGGAAAGAGCATATTCCTGACGAAAAAACCGATAAAGCTGAAAAACGCGATAAAAACGAAAAAATTGATAAACCCGCAAAAACCGATACTACAAGGCATATAGATGTTTCAAAAACGGCAGATGCGGAAAAATCCGAAAAAACCGGAAAACGCAGTCAATCGGAAAAAAAGCCCGCTCCCGAAAAGGGCTCCGACAGCAAAGAGGATAAGACAAAACGGCTTGGCTATAAGATAAATATCGGCGTGTGCGCGACATTCTTCGCGGTTGTCGTAGTATGCCTGTTGGTACTGCCGCGCCCGACCGTCTCCGAGTCTGAAAAGCGCGAGCTTGCAAAATTCCCCGAGTTTAGCTGGGAGGACTACTGGAGCGGAAAATACACCTCGGATATAAGCAATTTCTTTAATGATACAGTACCGTTCAGAGATGAATTTAAACAGCTCGGTGCGAACTTCCGAACCCTGTTCGGCTTTTCGCTCAACGGCGCTACGCTTTCCGGCGATATCCAGAACGTAAACAGCGGCTCATCGCAGACCGAGGTCACCACTCAGTCAACAAAGCCGATAGCAATAGTTACTCCCGCACCCTCGACCGACAGCGACACGCCGTCCGAGGTACCCGCAAGTTCGGATAATTCGGATAATTCCGACAATTCAAAGCCCGCCGACACAGGCTCTGACAGCTCAGATAATTCCGACAGCAGCACCCCAGAGAGTGATAACTCAGGCTCGCAGCTCCAGTTCACTGCACCCTCAGACCCCGACGCCGAGGTGTTGTATGAGGAGGGCACACAGATAGTCTACAGGAGCAACGGAACGCTGTACGCGGGCGCCCTCTACAACGGCCGAAGAGCCTATGCGGAGGACTACGCCGCCTCGCTGAACCAGCTTAAAGAACAGCTCCCGGGTGTAAATCTCTACAGCATGACCGCCCTTACGCAGAATACGTTTATCACTCCCTCAGAGCTTAACACCGGCACATATACCGAGCGCGCCGATGCGCAGTATATTGCAAATATGCTGAGCAGCGACATAAAGGTTATCGACACAATGGAGGCTCTTCTCCCGCACAGAGATGAGGATATTTATTTCCTGCGCGACTGCCATTGGCAGCAGCTCGGCGCGTATTACGCCGCAGAGAGCCTCGCAAAGGCGGCGGGTGTGCCTTTTGCCGACCTTTCCACTTACGAAAAGTACGAAGAGGACTGCTTGGGCTCTGTTTATGTAAACACAAAGTATGACGGACTTATGTATGAGGGTGAGACCTTTACATACTATGTACCGCAGAATGACTACTTAACCGAATACTACAACTCCTCCTACGAATTTCAGTTCGACTATCCGCTTATACCTCGGTCGGATTATAACGCGACCTCATTCTACAGCCTGTTCATGGTTGCCGACAGCTATATAAAGCATATCACCACCAATGTCGGAAACGGCAGGGTACTGGTAGTTGTAAAGGACGACTACCCGAGTGCTATGATACCGTGCCTTACTTCCTCGTTTGAGGAAATCTATGTAATAGACGCGAGATACTGCAACTTTAACCTTGTGGATTTCTGCAAGGAAAAAGGCGCAACCGATGTGTTCGTAGGCATGACGGTCGAGAGCGCGCTGAGCGATTTCGGAACATATCTCGATTATATTATGAATCTGTAATTTTAAGTATGAATATGAATAAATGGCGCAGACTGAAATCAGCCTGCGCCGTTTTATCCTCTTTAATACAATGACGGAAGTCCACTAAGATAGTACCTCGGATTAAGTCGCTCCGAGCCGTATCTTACCTCAAAGTGAACATGACAGCCGTACGCTATACCGGTCTGACCGACTGCGGCTATACATTGTCCCTGAGTTACCTTCTGACCAACCTGAACAAATATTTCACTGTTGTGACCGTACAGTGTAGTATATCCGTCGGGGTGCAGTATCATTACGCAATAGCCATAGCCGCCGTTGTCCCAGCCTGCAAAGGTTACTGTGCCGCTTGCGCCCGCGTAGACATCGGTTCCGTAATCGGCTAGTATATCGACGCCGGTGTGGCCGTAGTAGCCGCCGTCCCACCAGCCCCATTCGCCGAGCCTACCGTCCGCGACAGGCCAGATATATTTCATGTCATAATCCACCGTTGCGTTGGAATAATGCGACGACTGCGGAGGGAGTGTGCCCTCGGAGATTATCTCGGTCACGGGATCCTTTACGCGCTCGGTCTTTACTATCGTGCGCTTTACTTCCTCACCGGTTACATAATATAGCTTTGCGGTGATTTGGTTGCTGCCGTTTTCACCTTTCTGTATCGTAGTGTTTACGCCCTGATAGTGTTCGTCATCCTGCGTATACTCGGTATCATAGGGAACGTCAACCTCATATACCTCGGTGCGCGAAACGCTGACCGATAAGAACGGAACTTCCTGCGTTTTGAGGAGTTTGTCGCCCGCCCTCAGCATATAGTCTTCATCGTTTATGCCGGGGTTAAGCTCCTCAAGCTCCTCAAGAGTCATTCCGAGCTTCTCGCATATACCGTAGTGCGAGTCGCCGTCTACAACCGTATAATATGCCGCTTCTTCCTTTTTGGAGTTTACAAGCTTCTTTATATCATCTGTGCTTACTATACTGTCGGACAGATAAAGTCCGGGGACGTAGGTTATATCCTTTTCAAACGCAACATCCTCGTCCTTGCTGTCGGTGCGGTAGCTGTCAAGTATCCTCTCAAGCTCCTGCTCTACAGGCTCTTTGTCAACCAGCGCCCCATAGAACTTTCCGCCGATGTACATTCCGTAGGCGTATTCGATAGATACGTCCGAAATCTCCATCATCTTGTTTGCAAGCGTGAATTTATCAAGATAGTCCTGACTGCCGAGCATTTCAAGTGAATATTCGGGCGTCATGGAAATTGTTTCCTCGGTGCCTATGTATGTGATGCGCTCCTGCATTATTCTTTCCGCATCGCTGAATACCTGCTCGTTATGGATATAGCCGACAAACTTGCCGTTGACCGAGAGCTTTATCGCATAGTTTGTATTGGTTGCATATCCGACAACACTCATTAAGAATACTAAAGCGATTATCGGCGCACCGTAGTTGAACAGCGTAACCGCAAGTCCGCGCTTTCCGAAAATCGCGTCCTTTACAATAAGCAGATACAGCTTCACCGCAGTGCGGCGGTCGCCGTTTTCCTTTGCGGTTCTGATTTTCTTGCGCGTCCTGTCAAGCGCACGCTTTGTCTTGAAAAAAGGCGAAGAAACAGACCGCCACAGTGCCTGCGCCATTCGGCTGAATGCGTCCCTGAACAATGCAGTGTGAGTCCAGAGAAATTTCAACAGCAAAAACAGCAGTTTGAGCGGAGTTATGATACATTTTAGCGCCACATAGCAGAAAAACTCTCCGCAGTCCGCTATAATGCTGAAAAATATATTTTCGGTCTGCCTGTTTTCATTCCGTGTATTCTTAGCCTCAGCGGCTTTTTTAACCGATTTGATTTTGTTTTCGGTTGACTGCTTTATCGGCGGCTCTGCCGGCATTTGCGTATTTTCGCTATTGTCTGCGGTATCCGGCAAAATATCTGTCACCGCAGGAACATCAGACGCAGTGTTTGCGTCATTATCCGGAAGATAGATTTCTTCAATCTCATCTCCCTGATGATATGTATTGTTGGGATTGTCCATATAGTTACCTTTCATTTTCGTTTATCGGCTTAATTTTATTTATAGCCGAAACAGCGTAATGAAAAACCGTGATTTTTCAAATTTACTTATTATTTCCTGATTTAAAGAATAAGAGGGCTCAAATATACAGCATATTTGAACCCCAAACATTTTTTATTGTCTTTCCGTCACGAAAAACAAATGAAATTTTCTTTTCTTTTATCTCACTTAACTATTATACCAAAACGGTTACAAAATCGCAACAATCTGTTACCGTTTTGTTACCGTTTTGTAACTTTTTCGGCTTTTTGCATATATAAATCGAAAAATACAATAAAAAATTGTGCAAAGTTGCGTAGCTTACTATGAAGAAATTGCGACTTAACCGCCGCAGTAGCCTTCTATTCGGTCAATAAGATACACATAATCGGGGAAGGAGAGGTGTATTCTTTTCCTGCACCCCTCGCAGAACTTCTGCGCCTGCGGCTTTTCATCGCGCATTACCTGCTTTGCACCCCACAGGTGTGTATATTTTTTCTGCGGAAAAAACAGCCTGTCCTTATCCATAAGCACATTATACTCTATTCCGCACTTTTTTGCAAGCATAGGCAGCAGCCGCTGTTCGGCAAACACCATATAGGTGAGATAATCCCCGCCTTTTTTAGCCGATTTCATAAAGGCTATCGCCTGCGAGGTGTAGTACTGCTTAAAGCTCTCGTCGGGGATATACAAAAACGCGGTGTTAAGCGCGGGAAGAGTAAAATCAAGCCCGTCTGCAAAAGTAAAGTCCGCCATATCAAAGGCGGAAATGTCGGGGTAGATGTCGGGGTTTAAATCCTCCTCGTGCGCCGCGATTATCTTATCGCCGAAATCCAGTTTATCCCACACAATAAAATCCGTGTCAAGCATTACACACGGAGCAGGATATTTCTGTAGTGCGAGAAGTTTTGCCCCCGCCCAGAACATGATAGGGTCAATCCCGTCTATGTTGCAGTCAAGCGAGCCGTCAAGGCTGTCCCATATCTCGGTTATACCGATTTTTCTGAACAATTCCTCACCGTTTTTGTCGGTTATCATTGTTATACTGCCGTTTTTCTGCCGCCACCTCAGCGCCGAGATAACTGTGCAGTAAATATCCGTCTTGTCCATAGCAAGCGGCTTTTCGCCGTTTTTCGCAAAGAACGGTGCCGCAGAAAAAATGTGAAATGCGTTCATATCAGATGTATACCGTAGCCGTACATATTGAGCGGCTCCGAGGTAAAGTAAGCAAGCGCCGCCGCTTTGTCAAAAGGCTCGCCGCCGTCCTCGCCGCCCACAAGGTCTGCGCCCTTATAGCTGCCGCCTGCAAAGCTTCCCGCTCTGAAGCTGCCGAGAATAAAGCTTCCGAGATTGAAGCTGCCGAGCGCAAAGCTTGTTTTTAAAAACGAACCTATCTTAAATTCAAATTCATGCTCATGTCTTCCCGAGCCGAACGATGTTCTCCTCGCAGAGCCGATAATCGCTTTTGCCGAGGTCGTCACAAAGGAAGTCAGCAGCATTTTCGCCGAACCGAGATTCATAGAACCAAGATTCATAGAACCAAGATTCATAGAACCGAGCTTCGCAGAACCAAGCGCCCTCGCATACGAGCCGCCATAGGAGCAGGCGAAGATGAAAGCCTTTGCCGCGTCCTTTCGTCCGACATGATAATCGGGTCTTTTATAGCTGTTGCAGAATATATCATGCAGCATTTTATCGGGATTTGTGCCTTTGGGGATAGCCTCAACAAGCCTTGCCTCGTACTCGCCGTCATGGCAGTAAAGCCAGTCTGCAAGCCTGCCGCCGAGATAGTATCCTCTGATGTCGGTAATGTTGAAGTTTTCTCTTATCCCTTTTAAATCGGATATTTTTTTACCGTTTATCCAAAGACAGCAATTCATAATCTAATTTTTTCCTTTCGGGTGTTGGCGCACTATTTTCTTATTGCTTTTTTTACAAGCTCAAGCAATACGGGAGCGCTGTTTAATTTCGGCTGCTGTAAAACAGCGTCGAAAAGGTATTTCATTATCTGTTGTGCCTGCCTGCTGTTTGAAGCAAATCCTCTGCGTATCAGGTCATTTTCTTTCACGGCAAGCTGTGACATACGGTAGCACTCGCCCGACGCGATTATATCGTCAAGCGTCTGCACCGCGCGGCGGTATTCCGCAATTTTTCCGTCATGCACAAGCGGCATCGCCATGTCATCTGCGGTACGGAGCTTAATCAGGCGTTTCAGCTCATCGGCTTCAAAATCGCTTAACAGTTGCTTTAAATACGCTCGGTCGTCGCGTATCACGGTATCGTGATGCTCGATAAGAAAGTCCGTGCTGTCGCGAAGTCTCTTTTCAGCCTTAAAATTGTCAAAAAACAAGCCGGCAAGTATTCGGCCGCGCTCGGCGTGTCCGTAATAGTATTCCGCCGTGCCGTCCTCGCTGTAGCAGTCGGGCTTTCCGCTGTTGTGAAACAGCATTGCATACCGCATATCCGCATACGGCGGGGAAAACTCCACGCTTCGTGCAATATGCTCCCAGAGTGAGCACCCCCCTGTTTTCGGCTCAAACTCCGTGCACTTGCGAAGCTCCGGCACTACAGTCAGAAACACATCGGTAAATTCTGTCATAACCTTGGATATATTTCTTGTCAGCAGAAGCTTTGTAAACAGTGAAAGCAATTCGTCCGGCGGCAGAGTTTTGAGCAGCTCCGCGTTCCTGTTCACCGCGTCCGCAGTCACCTTGTCTATCGTATAGTTTTCTCCTCCGAGAAAAATCAGCGCGTTTAATATATTTGCGGGATTTGTCACAAAGCAGGACTGCGGCTCAAGCTTTAAAGTGAGCTCGTTTTCGTCGAGGTCGTTTTCCTTCCAGAGCTTTACGGGATACTCGCCTATCGCTTTCAGCGTAATCGTATCGCCGTTTATGCACTCCATTCCGTCAAACGGGTCCTTAAAGCCCCTGCGCGGGTGATAGGCTATCGCGTTTACCGAAAAGTCCCTCCCCGCAAGGTCGAAAAGGTAGTTGTCGGTATACACCGCCGTGCCGTTTTCTATCCCGCTTTTATAGGACGATACCTGTATCACCATGCCGAGCACCGACACCATCACGCTGCTCATTCTGCGGTCGCGTGACACTATGCGCGTATCGCGGAAAATGTACTGCATCTCCTCAAAATCCGCGATCGTGATTATGTCATAGTCCATCGGCGTGCCGCCTCTAAGCAGTTCGCTCACGCACTGCCCAACTATGTATGCGCGGCAGCCTTCGCTCTCTATTGTTTTCAGCACGCCCGAAACCTGACTCGGTATATTGAGCTTTTTTACTGCCAAAAACCGTCACCTCTTGAAATCGTTAATCCTGTAAGCCGTCATCCGCGGCAGGCGCAGCTTCCGCCGATTTATACCCCCAGCCGTTTACACCGCTTTTTCTCAGCGCAGTAAAAAGCCTCAGCTTAAAGCCCCTGTCCTTTTTCTCCATATCCGCGAGAAATTCCTTGGTCTGCTGCCGCACGGTGTTTTTATCGGCGGGGCAGACGGATTTTACCACATTAAGATTATTCCTCTTGCAGCAGGAAATAACCTGCCCCTCGGGAGCAAATACAAGCGGCCGTATCACGGTTATGTCCTTTCGTGAAAGGTAGGTCTTCGGCGAAAAGCAGCCAATCCTGCCTTCTTTAAAAAGATTCATAATAAAGGTCTCAATCACATCGTCCTTGTGATGACCGAGCGCAACCTTGTTGCACCCCTCGGCGAGCGCCGCGTCATGAAGCGCCCCGCGCCGCATCTTGGCACACAGCGAGCAGGGATTAGCCTCTTTTCGAATATCAAAAACTATCTCACCGATATTGGTATGAATAAGCCTGAACGGTACGCCGAGCCTCTCGCAAAGCTCCGCGACCTCCTCATAGTTGTTCTGCTGTCCGTTAAAGCCTGGGTCTAATGTCACCGCGACAATATCGTACGAAAACTCCGCAAAGCGGCGCATACCCGCAAGTCCCGCGAGCAGTACAAGGCTGTCCTTTCCGCCCGATACACCGACCGCAATTTTATCGCCGTCCTGTATAAGGTCAAACTCCTGACACGCCTTTCTGATATAGCCCATTATCTTCTGCATAGCTATTTCCGTTTCTTGAATTTAAACATATTTTCGTGGTATTTTACCGGTATGTTGAGCTTTCTTTGCAGAATAAGCACGACTACATCAGCGGCAACCGTCAGCAAAATCAGTATTATGCAGGCTATATATGCCGCGTTATTCTGCATACCCATTCCGACTACCGCCGCGACAATTGCGCCGCCTGCCAGAAAAAACCGCGCCGCACCGAATATTTTCAGCATTGTTTCCATTTGCGAATAACTCCTTGTATCAGTCCTCACCGAGCTTCAGCGCCTTGTTAATGTTTATCTTGCGTATTATCGCACCGAGTATAGCAAAGCCGCCTAGCAGCATTATGACGATGAGTATATACATCTTGATATAGTCGCTCTGCATAGCCGCAACTCTGAACGGGGGAATCTGGTCGTTTATATCATACATATACTGGAACAGCGGCACGAACAAGTCGCTTACCACACCGCCTATAATAAACGCACACGCGATAGACACGCCCGATACGAGTATCTGCTCATAGCCGAGTATCCCGATTATTTCCTTAAATGATACGCCCATGGCGCGCAGAATACCGAACTGTAAGGTTCTTCCCTTGATAGAAAGAATCCAGTATATCAAAAATCCGATGATTGTCATTATCATGATTATGATAAAGCCGAGCGTCAGCGCACCATTCATGCCCTGAAGCGACGGGTCGGTCTTTGCCGCGATAAGCTGCTGTGAGCTGTCGGTTATCGTTTCTATCGGAAGTCTTGCATCGGTTATGCTCTGATACAGCGCCTCGCTTGTCGCGCCGTCTGCCATCTTGAGCCATATCTGATACGGCTCAAGCTCTGTCCTTGCGCGTACATAGCTGTAGTTCATTACCGCAAAGTCGCACTCGTTAGGGTTAAGACCCGGCCAGTAATCAACAATCGCCATTACTGTGGCGTCAAGATTGTCATTTCCTGCCCATTTGAGCGTAATCACATCACCCTGATTTACCTCCGCGTGCTCGGCAAGACCCGAGGAAATAATTACTCCCGAGCGGCTCTCCACAAGCGCGTTGCAGTAGTTCCACCAGTGGATAGGCAGCAGGTCGTTTCTGAACCACGCGGTCTGAGCGAATTTATCCGGCTCGATAGCCATAAGCGTAAGGTCGTTGCTTTTCTTGCCGTTTTTCAGCTTAACATTGTCGTTTATCAGTACCTTGGTCGCAATTTCTACGCCCTCAAGATTTTCATACCGCGAAAAATCCGTCTCCACAAAGGAGCTGCTTTCGCCCTCTTCGGAGGTAGACATGGCAAACTCGGTGATAGTCACGTCCGCGCCGTTTTCATAATAAATCCTGTCGCTGATATTATTGTTTATCGCGCGCGCGGTATTCGCCGAAAACAGTCCGAATGAGAACGTGATAACTAAAAACAGCATCAGAAACCGCTCTTTTCCGCCCTGCGAGCGGCATACGGTAGTTATAGCCATATACTGTGACGGCGACCAGAACGGGCGGCCGATAAAATAAATCAGCTTTAACAGATATGGGTAGACCCTTATAAACAGCAAACCGAAGCCGAGTATCATCAGAGTTGAGAAGATGAATAACAGAGGGTCGATTTCGCCGGTAGCGGCAAACGTGCCGTCGGCAATCGAGTTTGTGAGCTGTAAAGAATAGTAGTACAAAAATCCGAAGGACACCGCAAGCAGGATAATGTCTATTCCGCATTTTTCCCACAGCGACATCTTTACTACTTTTGTGCGGCTCTGCTTGTACTGCACAATAGTAAGCTTTGACGCGGGGATAATAGGTATCATTGTAGTGACGAAGAATACAACCACCGCAAGCAGGGCGTATATTACGCTGACGCCGGTGATTTTGGCGGCTATTCCCGTGCGGTTTACAAATTCAAGAAATCCGTTAGATACGCCGAGGAACTGGCACAGCACAAGTCCGATAAACGGCGCGACAACAAGTGTCACAAGTCCGAGAACCGCCGACTGCGCCGCATACAGACCGAATATCTGGAGCGAGCTTGCGCCACGGCTTTTGAACACGGCTATCTCGTTTCGCTCGCGGTCAACGTTCAGCTGTGACACCATAAACAGATAGAACGCAAGCATAACCATCGCTGGTATCTGTAATATCCACAGTATTCTCGTCAGCTTTTCGGCGCGCTCGGTGTAGGCGCGGATTATATCCGATACGCCGAACTCGTTTACATAGCCGCTTTGCGAATAGAAGGTCGCATCATAATCAAGCTGCGCCGTCACATCGGCGATTCTGTTCATATCCAGCGACTGATAGTCAAGCGCATATCTGCGCGAAAGGTTGATGATATTGAACCGCTCTGACGGTATCAGGTCGTTTTTTACAAGGTCAAAATCGAGGAAAATCGCATTCAGATACGAGTCCATTGTCTCTGCCCAGTAGCTGTCGTTATCGGTCAGCTGCTCGTACACGCCGGTTATCTCTACATAGTACGGCTCTACCGAGCTGTCAAGGGAAATAATCTTGTACTTAGTACCGATGTTTATGCCGAGTATTTTCAGAGCCTCCTCGGACGCAAGACCCTGATAAACACCGTCTACAGGCTGTGCTGAGGGCATCTCGCCGCGGGTGAGCTTTGTGTGGTCGTTAAAGTCCGTCATGCCGACAAGCTTTAATCGGGTGGTGAGGTCGGCACCGTCCTTTTCGCCGTTTACTATGTAAAGGCAGTCGTCCACGAGCGTGGTCTTCTTCTGCTCGGGAGAGATGCCTATAGCGGACACGCGCGAGTCTGCCTTTGACTCAATATCGCTTATCAGATCAAGCTGTGTCTGCGTATCGGTGGTTATCTGAAGCTGCTTTGTTACCGAATACTGACCCGGAAACTTGCCGGTGTCGAGCTGGTACTGCTCCATGTCCTTTATCAGCATACGCTGCAGCGAAGCGTCCATATATATCGGTATGGTGCTCATCATGCCCGCCGCCATCAGAAAGCCTATGAACAGGCAAAGCACCATCCATTTGGTGTTGCGCATTTTGCGCCAGAGTAAGGTAAACATATACGATAATCCTTCTTATAATCAAAATCCGCTTTACGGATAAGCTCTTATGGTCTCCTCTAAGAACCTATGCGGTTTTTATTGTGCCTCAGAGAAATGGCAGAGGTTTTTTTGAGGTGACCTTATTTTACTACGACCTCGTCGCCCTCGGAAAGTCCCGAGAGTATCTGCACCTCGGTCGCGTTTGAAATACCGAGCTCAACGTTTACCTCGGTTTTCTCCCCGTCCTTGAATATCTGCACATAGTCCTGACCCGAAAGGGTTTTTACAAGGTATTTCGGTATTACTATCGCATCCTCCGCCTGTTCCTTTATATAGGATATATCCGCAACCGTGCCCACCTTTGTAAAGCTCGGGAGCGTGCCCTTGAACTCGGCGTATATCGAGGACGTGTCCTCGTCACCCTGTTCCTTTGCCTCAAGCGGGGTCTTAACTATAGTACCCTCGTAGTCATCACCATCAATCGTGATAGTGACGGTCTGACCCTTGGAAAATTTCTTCTCGTCGGTAACGCTCGCCTTGACATAGATTTTGTCGGGGTCGATTATCGTGGCTATGACCTTGTATGCGTCTACCGTCGTACCCGCCTTTATCCTCTCGGCAAAGCTTACAAGTCCGTCGCACGGTGCGTACAGCTTTGAGCCGTCGTATTCGTTCTGATACTGGGCAAGCGTGTTTTTCTCAATTTCGAGCTGCAATCTGTCGGTCTCTGAGCCGCTCGCGTTGTAGGTGATTTCCGCCTGCTGAACCTTTAGCTCCTGCGTCCTGAGCTCATATTCGAGGTCGCCCGTGTCGTACTCCGCAATAAGGTCGCCCTCCTTCACCGTGTCGCCCGCCCTGACGTAAATCGTTTTCAGCTTGCCGTCACGCTCCTTGAACATACAGTCCTGCTGTACCTCGGACACGCAGTAGCCGGTCGCGGTCGCCTTGTTTACAATGGTTTTCTTTACCGCCTTGTAGGTGGAATATGTAACGTCCTCGACTTTAAGCACCGGCGGGTCAAGCAGCTTTTCCTCCTCGGGGAAGAAGTAGCAGCCCGACAGAGAAGAAACTGCGGTGCACAGTGCAGCAACAGCCGCGATGTATGATAGTTTTCGCTTCATTTTGTTTTCCTTTCAGCGCAAACGGCGCATAATATCCGTAAAAATATCTCAGTATGCCGTCAGGCATAATACAATCCGATATATGGGGTTTGGAGATACCAATCGATAACTAATATAATTTTATCATTTTTTCGTCCTTTTTTCTACACTTTTTTGAAAATAAACGAATTGTACAAATTGCACCCTTGTTATTTGTACAGTTTGTACATTTTAATCTTGCCTAAAAATCATAAAAGGACTTGAAATCCCCGCTCGGATTTAGTATAATAGTAAAGAATAGTTTAACTTTTTTATATGGAGGAGAAAATGGCAACAAAATACATTTTTGTCACCGGCGGCGTTGTGTCGGGACTCGGAAAAGGAATTACTGCGGCTTCACTCGGAAGACTGCTGAAAATGCGGGGATACAAGGTAACCATTCAGAAATTTGACCCTTATATAAATGTTGACCCCGGCACGATGAGCCCGTATCAGCACGGCGAGGTGTTCGTAACAGATGACGGTGCAGAGACCGACCTCGACCTCGGACATTACGAGCGCTTTATCGACGAAAATCTGTCGGTAAATTCTAATGTCACGACCGGTAAAATCTACTGGACGGTACTGAATAAGGAGCGCCGCGGTGATTATCTCGGCGGCACGGTACAGGTTATCCCTCATATCACAAACGAAATCAAGCAGAGAATCTACAGAGTGGCGAACGCGTCCGAGCAGGCGGCTGATGTAGTTATCACCGAAATCGGCGGCACGGTCGGCGATATCGAGAGCACACCGTTCCTTGAAGCTATAAGACAGGTTGTGACCGATGTCGGCAGAGAAAACGTCGTTTATATCCATGTTACTCTGCTCCCGTTTATCACCGGAAGCAACGAGATGAAGACAAAGCCCACACAGCACAGCGTAAAGGAGCTTCTGTCGCTCGGTATACAGCCCGACATTCTCGTATGCAGAAGCGAAATGGAGATACCCGACGAGATGCGCGCAAAGATTGCAAGCTTCTGCAACGTGCGTAAGCAGGATGTAATCCAGAACCTCACCGCGCCTTCGCTTTATGAAGTGCCCCTGATGCTCGAAAACGAGGGACTTGCAAAGGTAGTCTGCGAGCATCTTAAAATCGACCCCAGAGAGCCTGACCTCACCGAGTGGCAGGACATGGTAAAGCGCCAGTACAACGCTACAAAGAAAACAACTATCGGTCTTGTAGGAAAGTATGTTGCGCTCCCAGACGCATATCTCTCGGTTATGGAGTCGCTTCGCCATGCGGGATTTGAAAACGAATCACAGGTAGATATAAGACTTATAAACGCCGAGGAGGTAAACCCCGATACAGCGGACAAGCTGCTTTCCGAATGTGACGGTATACTCGTACCGGGCGGCTTCGGCGACAGAGGAATAGAGGGCAAAATCGAGGCAGTACGCTTTGCCAGAGAGAATAAGAAGCCCTATCTTGGACTTTGTCTCGGTATGCACATGGCTACCATTGAGTTTGCACGCCATGTTGCGGGTCTTGACCACGCAAATTCAAGCGAGTTTGTTGACAGCGACCAGAACGTAATCGACCTCATGCCAGACCAGAAGGATGTTGACATGGGCGGCACGATGCGGCTCGGCCTTTATCCCTGCAAGCTTGAGCAGGGCACTATCTCCCGCGAGGTATACGGCGAGGAGCTTATCTACGAAAGACACAGACACCGCTATGAGTTCAACAATGTATTCCGCAAGCAGCTTATAGACAGCGGACTTGTTATCGCGGGTCAGTCGCCTGACGGAAAGCTGGTCGAAATTGTCGAGCTCCCGCGCGAGGTGCACCCGTGGTTTGTTGCGGTACAGTTCCACCCCGAGTTTAAGTCACGCCCCAACCGCGCTCATCCTTTGTTCAAGGACTTTATCAGAGCGGCGCTTGACGGTATGAAAAAATAATAGCTGTCCTTTTAACTGTCCGCATCATGCGGACAGTTCAGCTTGTCGAAAAAGTGATTTTTCGACAAGCTGTCAGACTTCGAGAAACAC
>CAMEKZ010000041.1 GCA_945921635.1 uncultured Clostridia bacterium | reverse complement strand
TTCGCGGTGTATTCCTTTACCGCCTCGTCGCCGCGCTGTACTACATCAGCTATTATCTGTCTTACTGTCTTTTCTACCTCGGCGTTTACCTCGCCGCTGCGCTTTTTCATATCGGCGAGAAACTGCTTCTCGCTTCCGTTTGCTTCTATTGTCTTAATCATAATCCGGTTTCCTTTCGGCTAAACTATATGTTCTTTTCCATCTCTGCAATAAGGTTTTCGATTGCGGTTTTCTTCAGCTTCATGCTGACGGGGTTTACTATCACCCTTGCGGAAATCGGAGAAACATCCTCATATACTTCAAGTCCGTTTTCCTTTAGTGTAGTGCCTGTTTCGACTATATCAACTATTCCGTCCGAAAGCGAGAGCAGAGGTGCAAGCTCTACCGAGCCTTCGATTTTTACAATATCAACGTCCATTCCCTTTGCCTCAAAAAAGCGTCTTGTGACATTGGGATATTTTGTAGCTATGGTTTTTACACCGCAGCCCTTGTAAAAGTCAAAGCCCTTTTGGCCCGCAAGCGCAAATCTGCACCTGCCAAAGCCGAGGTCGCACACTTCGAAAAATCTGCCGCCGTGCTCGTCTATCGTGTCCTTTCCGACAACGCCCATATCACACACGCCGTGCTCGACATAGGTTATTACATCTGCTGCCTTTGCAAGCACAACCTCAATATCCGCGCCGGGTATTTCGAGTATCAGCCGTCTGCCCTTGTCACGAAGCTGTGAAACATCGTAGCCGATTTTTTCAAACAGCCCCACCGTATCCTTTTCAAGTCTGCCCTTTGTAAGAGCAATCCGTATTGTTTTTCTGTCGTTCATTTATGTAAAAATCCTTTCGAGATTACAGTCCTATCTTTACTATTTTCTCTTCTGCGTTGCAGTCTACCACTTCAAGATGCTTTATGCCGTTAGCCTTTGCATACTGCATAGCCGCCTCAAGTGACGAGCAGGCGCAGAACTCGGCGCTTACGCCGCTTTTGGCAAGCGAGTTACAATGTCGTATACCGTCTATCAGGCTGTCGTCCTCGGCATATACAAGTATATCCGCTCGCTTTGACAGCGGCTGTGTATTCTTTCTGAGATATGCCGCCGCAATAGCATTTACGTTTGCGGCAAAGCCGACCGCGGGCATATCCTGCGCGCCGAAGCTGCCGATAAGCGTATCATATCTGCCGCCAGAAATTACCGCCTGTCCGTATTCTTCGATATATCCTCTGAAAATAATACCGGTGTAATACTCCGCCTTGTTTACAAGACCCAGATCTACCGTTATCTTATCTCCCGACTCCAGCTTGCAAAGCGAGCGGAAGGTTTCTTTAAGCTCGTAAAGGCTGTCAAGCAGCACCGTGCCGCCGAACAGCTTCTCCGCACGGTCAAAAACCTCCGCCCCGCCGAACAGGGTCGGAAGCTCTGATAATATCTGCGCCGCCTTTGCCTTTTCGGGACTGTCCTTTTTAACATTGTTTTCTATGTAGATTTTAAGCTCGGGCGTATTTTTCGACTCGATAAGTAGGCGGACGGTTTCTTCATCGTCCTCCAGCTCCAGCTTTTTCAGCAGATATTTGTAAAACGTGTTGTCACCTATCTCAAAACGTACATCTGTGCTTTCGCAGGAATTTAACACCTCAGCCGCAAGGCAGAGCGCCTCTAAATCCGAGCGCTTTTCATCACCGCCGATAATCTCGATACCGCTTTGCATTATCTCATCGTCACGACCCGCCATCTTAGGGTTACAGCGGTAGATGTTCTGACTGTAAAACAGCTTTAGCGGAAAGGCGCTGTCGCGCAGTCTTGTCGCAACTATACGCGCTATCGGCATAGTGCTGTCGGGTCGCATGACCATCAGTCTGCCCTTGCCGTCAACCAGCTTGTACATATCCTCCTGCTTAAAGCTGCGCGCCTTCATATTAAATACATCGTAAAATTCAAGCGCGGGGGTGATTACCTCGCTGTAGCCGTGCGCAGTAAACATCGCGCGCAGCTTTTCTTCTTCGTTTTTCCTTGCCACGCACTCGTCGAACAGCAAGTCGCGCGTACCCTCGGGGGTAATAAGGTCGTAGCTTTTCATATATAGTGTTCCTTCCTGTGGAAAATAATTTTATTACGCAGAGCCGCCGTATTCTTCGCTCTGTTTTCGTTAACGCTTTAGCGTGCTAACACGCTAACATGATAATATGATAGCATATTACAGCCAAAATGTCAATAATTTCGGATTTTTCCGTGATTATTTCGGCGATAAAGCCAAAATAATCCGGCGTTTATATATGTTTTTGTGATATTTACACCAATAGAGTGGTATCAGAAGAACGAAATCTGCGCCGACTGCGGCAAATCTCCGAACACGTTCATATCGTACAGCTTCTGAAGCACCGTGCTGTTTATGCCCGACTGCGACTGTATATCCTCAAGGCAGATATAGTCACCCTTGTCAAGCACCTCTGTCAGCTTGATAGCCGCATTTTCTCCGCAGCCATCAACCGCAAGGAACGGCAGGCGCAAATCGCCGTTTTCGATAGAATAGGTCGTAGCCTTCGATTTCTTATAATCGACAGGCAGGAAGTTTATGCCGCGCAGCTGCATCTCAAATATCAGTAACAGCGCGTCAAGCGTAGCCTTGTCCTTTGCGCTTGCGTCCGAGTTTGACTGAATAAGCTGTATCTTTCTTCTTACGCTGTCCTTGCCGCCGAGCACCGTCTGTATGTCGATGTTTTCGGTGTGCTTTGTCAGCACCGCAGAGTAAAACTCCGACGGATAGTAAATCTTGAACCAGCACAGCTTTACCGCGCCCATGACATAAGCCGCCGCGTGCGCCTTAGGGAACATATACTTGATTTTCTTACAGCTCTCTACATACCACTGGGGTACGTTGTTTTCTTCAAAAGCCTTGTAGATATCGTCATTGAACAGCTTCATCGCGTTGCCCTTACGGGTGATTTCCATTATCTTGAATGCGAGCTTCGGCTCCAAGCCTTGGTGCATAAGATATACCATGATGTCGTCACGGCAGCCGATAACCTCGGAAATCGTGCAGGTGCCGTTTGCGATAAGCTCCTGTGCGTTTCCGAGCCATACGTCGGTACCGTGAGAAAGTCCTGAGATCTGGAGTAAATCCGAGAACTTCTTCGGCTGTGCGTCTTTCAGCATCTGTAAAGTGAAGGACGTGCCGAACTCGGGTATGCCGTAGGTACCGCTTGATACTCCCAGCTCTTCAGCGGATATACCGAGCGGCTCTGTAGAGGTAAACAGCTGCATAACCTTAGGGTCGCTGGTCGGTACATCGGCGATTTTGATACCGGTCATATCTTCAAGGTGCTTATAAAGTGTCGGCACATCATGACCCAGCTCGTCAAGCTTTAATATTGTATCGTGGAGCGCATGGAAGTCAAAGTGCGTCGTTATCATGTCGCTCTCGGTCTTATCTGCGGGGTGCTGAACAGGTGTAAAATCATATACCTCGTATTCGCTCGGCACAACTACCATTCCGCCCGGGTGCTGTGACGTGGTGCGCTTGACTCCGGTACAGCCCGCCGCAAGACGTGAAATCTCGGCGGGGCAGGCAGTCATTCCGCGCTCGTCAAGCCACTTGCGGACAAAGCCCTCGGCGGTCTTTTCCTGAACGGCGGAGATAGTACCCGCCTTAAATACATGGTCCTTACCGAAAAGCTCTTCTGTGTAGCGGTGTACCTTGCCCTGAACTTCACCCGAGAAGTTGAGGTCGATATCGGGCGACTTGTCACCGTCAAAGCCGAGGAATGTTTCAAAAGGTATATCGTGTCCATCGCGGAGCATATCCGTGCCGCACTCGGGGCAGGTCTTCGGCGGCAGGTCAAAGCCGGAGCCTACCGAGCCGTCGCGTATAAATTCGTTGTGGCGGCACTTGGGGCAGCGATAGTGCGGCGGTAGAGGGTTTACTTCAGAAATACCCGCCATTATAGCAACTACCGACGAGCCGACCGAACCACGCGAGCCGACAAGATAGCCGTTCTTTTCGGAAAAGGCAACCAGCTTCTGCGCAATCATGTAAAGCACCGCAAAGCCGTGCTTTATGATAGAGTCAAGCTCCTTTTTAAGGCGCTTTTCCACCGTTTCGGGCAACTCGTCGCCGTACCATGCGTGCGCTCTGTCCCAGCAAAGCTGCTGTAATTCTTCATCCGCGCCGTCGATATGCGGGGTGTATGTACCTGTCGGTATCGGGCGCACACGCTCTACCATATCAGCGATTTTATTTGTATTTGTGACTACTATCTCGTACGCCTTCTCCTCGCCGAGATAGCTGAACTCTTCGAGCATTTCGTCTGTTGTACGGAAGTACAGCGGCGCCTGCTCTCCCGCATCGGTATAGCCCTGTCCCGCCTGTAAAATCTCGCGGAACACAGCGTCCTCGGGGTCTTTAAAATGCACGTCGCAGGTAGCTACTACCGGCTTTCCGAGCCTGTCGCCAAGCTCGACAATCTTGCGGTTGAGATCCTGCAGTCCCTTTACATCGGACACCGTGCCGTTTCGCACAAGGAACATATTGTTGCCTGTCGGCTGTATTTCAAGATAATCGTAGAAGGACGCAATCTCATCAATCTTTTCCTGCGGCGCTTTTGACAGTATCGCTCTGAAAAGCTCGCCCGCCTCGCAGGCGCTTCCTATAATAAGACCCTCTCTATACTTTTCAAGCAGAGATTTCGGTATTCTCGGTTTTTTGTAAAAATAGTCAAGGTTTGACGCTGAGATAAGGCGGTACAGATTTTTAAGTCCGGTCTTGTTCTTTACAAGTATTATCTGGTGATAATACGGCTGTTTTTTCACATCTACATTGCCGAACACGGTGTTGAAGTCGCTTATGTATTTAAGCTCTGCATTTTTGCGTACATCGGCTATTATATGCAGATATATGTCGCACAGCATTTTTGCGTCGGCTACCGCCCTATGATGGTCAAAATCGCCGAGCTTATAATACTTTGCTATCGTATCAAGCTTGTAGTTTTTAAGACCTTTAAGCGCCGCCTTCGCTACCTGAAGGGTATCGACAACGGGGTTGTCAAAGGTGGTATCCATGCGGCCTGCCGCAGATTTTATAAATGATACGTCAAAATTCGCGTTGTGTGCGACTACAGGCGACTTTCCGCAGAACTCCATAAAGCTGCCGACTGCCTCCGCCTCTGTCGGCGCGTCTGCAACCATGTCATCAGTAATACCTGTAAGCTCCTGTATATTTGACGGTATCGGCATCATCGGGTTTACAAAGGTTGAAAACTCCTCGACTATTTCAAGGTTTTTCAGCTTTACTGCGCCGATTTCGGTTATGCGCTCGTTTGCGGGGTGAAGCCCCGTCGTTTCTATATCAAAGATTATTATTTCATCTTCTATGCTTATGCCGTCACAGCCGTCTACAATCGCACTTCCATCGTTTACAAAATACGCTTCAAGACCGTAGATTACCTTAAAATCGGGGTCGTCCTTGTTGATTTTCTCGACGGTGTTCATAGCTTCCGGGTATGCCTGCGCGTTTCCGTGGTCGGTTATCGCAATAGCCTTGTGACCCCACTTATGCGCCTGCTTTACAAGCTCGGCAGGGGCGGTAACCGCATCCATATCCGACATATTTGTATGCAGGTGCAGCTCTACGCGCTTTTCGGGCGCGTTGTCGGTCTTGTCCTTTACCGTGACAAGCATCACCGACTGCGGGTTAAAGCAGTTGTAGTGCAGAAAGTCGTCCATCTTATAGCTGCCGTTAGCGAGGATTTTGTTTCCCTCTTTCAAAAACTTATAGCTGTCGAGCTTTGAGTTGTAGACAAACAGCTTCATAACCATAGACGAGGTGCGGTCGCTGAAGCTTACCGTGAAGATAGTGGATTTTCCGCTCTTGGTTTCTTTCTTTTCAACGCTGAATATCTCGCCCCATACCGTCACGCTGTCGCGCTCATTAGACACGCTCTCCATAGTAACCGGCGGGTCGTTTATCGGCTTGCCCATGACAAGCTGAGCGGTACTTTCAAAATGCTCCGACTCGAACATAAGCTCCATTTCTTCAGGGGAGTCAAGCACATTTGTCCTTGTCTGCGGCATAGCCTGTCCTCCCTGTGAGGAGGACGAATTTCCTCCGAAGGACGGCGCCGCCTGTGCGGGTCTTGTCATGGTATAGTCGGGCTTTAACCGCACTATTGCTATATCGGTGGGGTTGAAGCAGTTTTCGTTTACAAAGGTGTCAAGCTTGTAGCTGCCGCTCATCACTACAACGTTTCCGTCCTCGAAAAAGTCGTATTTATCAAGATTTTCGGTCTGTGAAAACAGCTTTACCGATATTCTGCCGCTGTCATCGCACAGCGCGCCGGATATGATAGTATATACGCCGTTTTTGGTGTCGCGGCGCATGACGTCGCAAAGCTCGCCCCATACCGTTACGCTGTCCGCCTCGCCGCCAAGCTCCGACAGCTTTATCGGCTCGCCTTTAAGCTCACTGCCAAAATACAGCAGAGCGTCGCTCTCCAGCTTGTCCTGCATAAATGCAAGCTTAATGCTCTTAGGTTCATCAAGTACCTCAGGGCGCGAATTTTTCCTTCTGCCGCCGGATTTCTTCGCGTTTTCGGCTCGCTCGCGCTCACGTTGTGCTATTCCCTCAAAGTCGGGGAGAGGCTGCGCGGAAAGCTCCTCATAATACTGCCTGTCAAGCTCCTCAAAGCCGACTGTGCCGCTCTCTGAAAAACGCACGCTTACGCTTTTGCCGAACACACCCTTGATAAACTTTTCTATCTCGTGGTCTATCTTCTCGGACAGTAAAAGCTCCATGCCGCCGTGACAGAGCGAAAACTCGTACACATCTCCGTCATCATCTATTTCCGCGTCGTTCATATATCCGTTTATTACACCGAAAGACGGCTTCATTATCTCCACGATGTCATGAAGATACGAAACCGCAAAAAGGCTCTCGTCGTACTTAGGGTAAATTCTTACCGACGGTACGCCAAGGTATTTTTTTATTTCATTTCCCGCCTGAGCCAGTATATCCGCGGAGATAAGGCTGTCCGATTCAAGCTGTAAAATCATACTCTTGTCGCTCTCGTCACAGAGAATCGACAACAGTCTGCCCTGAGCCGCCTGCTCGGGCAGATTTACCTCCGATAATATCTCCTTTAATATAGCCGCCATATTACACTTTCCTTTATCTTATAGTTCATTTATTTCCTTCAATAATTCGTCAAGCAGTTCGCTTTCCTTTACCTTTCTTAGTATCTGTCCCTTTTTAAAGATAATCCCCTCGCCTTTGCCGCCCGCAATACCGACATCGACCTCTCTCGCTTCGCCCGGGCCGTTTACCGCACAGCCCATGACCGCGATTTTTATATCCTTGTTTATATCTCTTGTCGCATTTTCCACCTTTTCGGCAAGGGAAATAAGGTCAATAGATGTACGTCCGCAGGTCGGGCAGGACACTATCGTGACGCCGCTTCCCTTTCCTACCGCCTTTAGAATATTCTTTGCGGCGTATACCTCACTTATCGGGTCGGCGGTGAGTGATACGCGTATCGTATCGCCTATTCCGTCGGCAAGCAGCGAGCCTATACCGACAGCCGATTTTATTATCCCCATGCGCTGTGTGCCCGCCTCGGTCACGCCGAGATGCAAGGGATAGGGATAGAGCCTATGTATAGCGCGGTAGCTGTCTATCATCAGCTTTACATCGGAGGATTTTACCGACAGCACAATATCGTCAAAATCGTACTTTCTGAGCAGCTCGATATGCCGCGCGGCACTGTCAGTCAGCGCCTTGGGAGTAGGGCCGCCGTATTTTGCGAGCAGCTCCTTTTCTACCGAGCCGCTGTTTACACCTATTCTTATAGGGATATTTTTAGCACGGCATACATCGGCTACTGCCTTTACATTTTCCTCGCCGCCTATGTTTCCGGGGTTAATTCTGGTTTTGTCAGCTCCGGCGTATGCACATTCCACCGCGATTATATAATCAAAGTGGATATCCGCCACAACGGGTATGCTCACCGCCTCTTTAAGCGCATAAATCAGCTTTACATCGGCTATAGAGGGCACGGCGGTGCGTATTATTTCACAGCCCGCCTTTTCGAGTGCGATAGCCTGCCGCACATTTCCTTCTATATCAGCCGCCGGTACGTTAAGCATCGACTGGATATATATTTTATCGCCGCCGAGCAGTAAACCGCCAACCTTTACTTTCTTTTCACTCATAATATTACCTTTCCTTGCCAGTAAATCAGCCGCCGGTAAACAGCCGCACAATATCGTTAAATGTAACCACAAGCATAAGCAGCATAAGCGCCATTATTCCGATAAAATGCACCATGCCCTCATGCTCCGCCTTTATCGGCTTTCTCCTGATAGCTTCGATAATCAGGAACACAAGCCGTCCGCCATCCATAGCAGGTATCGGCAGCAGGTTTACTATTCCGACATTTATCGTGATAAGCGCCGCAAGCGTCATTATCGAGCCCCAACCGTACGCCGCCACGGTGCTTACGCTCTGCACAACGCCGATAGGTCCCGACATCTCGTTAAGTCCGTAGGTGCCGTTAAGCAGATTTATCAGCGAAATCCAAACCAGTCTGCCGTAGGAAATAAAGCTTGCGCCCGCTGAAGAAATAACGCTGCCGAAATCCTTTTCAACACCCAGCACCGCAAAATCGAGATATAGGTTGTTCTTTTCGGACACATAGGCAGACTTATACTCCTCCGCCAGCTTTTTAAAGCTCTCGGCAAAGGTCGGGTCAGAGGCTTCAAGCGCGGTAAACGCCTCGGTATAGCTGTTTGTATCTATGTCGAAATATTCTGTCGGCAGCTTTGCGTAGGCGTCGCTTCCGTCTGTCAGCTGCTTGTAGCTTGCGATAAGCTGTGCATACGAGCGCGAGGCAAACTTTACATCGTTATATTCAAGCACCTGACCGTCACGCTCTACCTTGAAGTCATAAACATAATACTGCGAGCCTATCACCCTTGAATCGGAGTTTGTCAGCTGAAAGGATATATCCATCGTGGTAAAGATGCTCATGCCGTTTATTTCAAGGATTTTGTCCCCGGGCTGTAACACCGCGGAGCTTATAGAACCCTCATGAAAGCCAGCAATAGTCGTTGTTGACACGTTTGACGAGCAAAGCACCGAAATTATGCAGAAGATAAAGCCGAGCACGAAGTTCATAAACGCGCCCGCCGCGATTGTCAGAATGCGCATCCACACCGGACGATTGCGAAAGCTGTGCGGGTCGTCGTTTTCGACGTCCTCGTCAAGGCTCACCGAGCCGCCTATCGGCAAGGCGCGCAGAACGTATTCGGTGTCGCCGACCCGCTTTTTCAGCAGTTTCGGTCCCATGCCTATTGCAAATTCGTTGACCTTCATTTTGCAAAGCTTTGCGACGGTAAAATGGCCAAATTCGTGTATTAGAATTATGAGGAAAAATAATACAATCGCGATAATAATGTTCAGAATGTTCAAAGCAGTCTCCTAACTGTAAATATTATCCTACGCATGACAAAGCACATATTCGCGTGCCGCGCACTCTGCCTCGGAAATTGTATCAAGTGTGACCTCGTCAGTAGACGGTACGTTTTCAAGTGCCGATGCTACAAGCTCGCCGATACGGTAAAACGATATTTTATCATTTAAAAACAGCGATACCGCCGTTTCGTTTGCGCTGTTGAGTACGGTGCACGCCGTGCCGCCCGTAGCTATCGCCTTTTTCGCGCAGGCAAGGCAGATAAAGGTTTCCTCGTCCGCCCTCTCAAAGGTAAGAGTACCTATATCAAAAAGCGACAGCCGCCTTGCGGGTGACGGGAGCCTTTTCGGATATGTCAGCGCAAGCTGTATCGGTATACGCATATCCGCACTTCCGAGCTGTCCTATCACCGAGCCGTCCTCGTACTCTACCGCCGAGTGAAGCACACTCTGACGGTGTATCAGAACCTCAATATCATCGGGTACAACATCAAACAGCCGCACCGCCTCGATAAGCTCCAGCCCCTTATTCATCATTGTAGCACTGTCAATGGTTATTTTTTGTCCCATGTTCCAGTTCGGGTGATTGAGAGCCTGTTCTTTTGTAACTTTTTTGAGTTGTGCGGGGGTATACCCGAAAAACGGTCCGCCCGACGCAGTAAGCAGTATTTTTCTTATTCTGTTGCCCTCGTTTCCCATAAGCGACTGAAATATTGCCGAGTGCTCGCTGTCTATAGGGATAATCGGGAGATTTTTTTCTTTTGAGAGCTTTTTTACAAGCTCACCGCCTGTTACCAGAGTTTCCTTGTTGGCAAGCGCCACCCTGTTTCCTGCTTCAAGCGCGCAGAGCGTAGGACGCAGTCCTACCATTCCGACAACAGCATTTACGGTCATGTCGGCTTTTATCCGTGCAAGCTCGCACAGTCCGTCCGTGCCGCAGAGTATTTTTATATTGGTGTCGGAAAGTCTCGCTTTTAAATCTGCGTATAGGCTCTCATCTGCTATACATACACTTTTAGGCATAAACTCCCGCGCCTGCTGCTCGAGCAGAGCGGAATTTCTGCCTGCGGACATCGCAACCGGTCTGATGCCGTGCATACGGCACACATCGAGAGTCTGTGTGCCTATCGAGCCTGTGCTGCCAAGCAATACTATTTCTTCTATTTTACTCAAAATAAACCTCTTTATGACAAACAATGCCGAAGAGATTTTCTGCTTCGGCATTAAATATTTATATCTATGCGATAGGAACTATCGGGAATACGAGCTTGAACATCATATAAGCAAATGGCGCTACAAAAAGCACGCTGTCAAATCTGTCCAGCACGCCGCCGTGTCCAGGCAGGATATTTCCAAAATCCTTTACCGAGCATTCGCGCTTTATAAGCGAGGCGGACAAATCTCCGACTACGCCGAGTACCGAGAGTACAAGCGAAAGTACAGTCAGATAAATCCAGTTTACGCTGAAGGTATGGACACCGCCGTTTATCATGCTGTCGATAAACTCATAGCCGAAGCAAAGAATAACCGCGGAAATACCGGAGGTGATTATTCCACCGAAAAATCCCTCCCAGGTCTTTTTGGGGCTGATTTTCGGGCACATCTTGTGCTTTCCGATAAATGTGCCGACAAAGTACGCGCCTGCATCGCCTATCCACGCGCTTATCATCGTATAAACGATGAGGAACATAGCGTGCTCGGGGAAAACCGTCCTGATAAAGGCAATAGAGCTGAGCGACAGCGGTATTCCTATCGAGATGAAGGCAACCAGAGCCACCTGTTCAAATCTAACCTTTTCATGCTTGAACAGCATGGTTACGAATAAAGCGACTAAAAAGCCGAAATATATCAGAACAATATGCTTTTTCAGCTGTTCTATCCAGAAAACAAACGGAGTTATTACTACAAACAGCAGACTGAGTGCCGATATGAGCTTATTTTTGAGATACTTTGTAGCGACTAGAAGCTCATATACCGCCAGCACCGAAAACACGGTCATGGCTATATAGTACAGAAGCTCGCTGTTTATCGCAATAATGAGTATACCGAGCGGTATTGCGATTGCCGCCGAGATTATTCTTTTTGCCATAACGTTCCTTTCTGAGGATTACAGTCCGCCGAAGCGGCGGTTGCGAGCCGCAAATTCGTCTAAAGCGGCCTTTAAATCCTTTTTAGCGAAATCGGGCCACAGCACATCCATAAAGACAAGCTCGGCATACGCCGCCTGCCATATAAGAAAGTTTGATGTGCGCTGCTCTCCGCTCGGACGAATAATCAGATCAACCGGCGGTATCCCGCTTGTATAAAGATATTTTTCAAAATCGTCTTCTGTAAGCGCGGCAATATCTATCCTGCCCGCCTTATAGTCCTCGGCAATAAGCCTTGATGCTCTGAGTATTTCGTCACGGCCGCCGTAATTGAGTGCGACAAGCACATAGAGCCCGTCATTCTTCTCGGAAATACGCTCAATTCTTTCAAGGTGCGTCCTTATGTCATCGCTGAAAGCGGACTTGTCACCTAAAAAGATAAGTCTGGTGTTTTTCTGCGACATACGCTCGATATCGTCAAGATATTTTTCGAGCAGCTTCATCAGAGCGTCAACCTCGTCCTTAGGTCGCTTCCAGTTTTCGGTCGAAAAGGCGTAAAAGGTGACATACTTTATGCCGAGCTCGCGGCAGTCCTCTGCCGTGCGCTTGAACACCTTTGCCCCCTGCGCGTGACCCACCTTTCGCGGCAGGCCGCGCTTCTTCGCCCATCTGCCGTTTCCGTCCATTATTATTCCGACATGGAGCGGAAGCTGCTTATTGCTGTTTTCTGCTTTATCTGCCAATTTTTATACCGTCATTATTTCCTTTTCTTTTGCTGCGCATACGCCGTCAACCTTTTCGCAGTACTTGTCTGTGAGGTTCTGTACGTCCTTTTCGCAGTTTTTCAGGTCATCCTCGGTAATCTCCGAGTTCTTCTTCATTGCTTTAAGCTTATCCATAGCATCGCGGCGCACGTTTCTTACGGCTACCTTGCCATCTTCGCCCATTTTCTTAATCTGCTTTACAAGTTCTTTTCTTCTTTCCTCGGTAAGCTGAGGGAAAGCTATACGGATAGCTTTGCCGTCATTTGTGGGAGTTATACCGATGTCGCTTGCCAGAATTGCTTTTTCTATGGGTTTTAATGTCGAAGCGTCCCACGGAGTGATAACGAGTATTCTCGCTTCTGCAACGGCAATAGCCGCCATAGCGTTTATCTGTGTGGGTACTCCGTAATAGTCAACGGTGATTTTGTCAAGGACTGCGGGGTTTGCGCGTCCTGCGCGGATGGTTGCAAACTCGTTTTCGAGAGCCGCAACGCACTTCTCCATTCTTTCCTTAGCGTTGTTGATTGTAGCCTTCATAATGTGATTTCCTTTCAGTACCTAAATATATTGTCGTATTTATCAGCTTACCACCGTGCCGACCTTTTCGCCCATGACCGCGTCAAAAATGTTGTCGGGTCTGCTGAGGTCGAATACAAGTATCGGCGTGCTGTTTTCGTTGCACATGGCGGCAGCCGCGCTGTCCATAACCTGTAAGCTGTGCACAAGTATCTCGTGGTGCGACAGAGTGTCGTACTTTACCGCGTCCTCGTACTTGTGCGGGTCTTTATCGTAAATACCGTCAACCATCGTAGCTTTAAGCAGAATATCCGCGTTTATCTCCGCGGCTCTGAGTGCCGCCGCGCTGTCGGTGGAGAAGAACGGGCTACCCGTGCCGCAGCCGAATATTACTATTCTGCCCTTTTCAAAATGTCTGAGTGCCTTTTGTCTGATATAAGGCTCTGCAATCTGCTTCATGTCGATAGCGGTCTGCACCCTTACCTCACAGCCGAGACTTTCAAGCACATCGGCTACTGCAAGCGCGTTCATGGTCGTAGCAAGCATACCGATATGGTCGGCTCTTACTCTGTCCATGTTTTCCGTGGTGCGGCCTCTCCAGTAGTTGCCGCCGCCTACTACAATGCCTATCTGTGTGCCGACATCATAACATTTTTTGATGCTCTTGCAAATCTCCGTAACGGTGGGCATATCAAGACCCATTTTCTTCTCACCGGCAAGCGCCTCGCCGCTGAGCTTTAATAGAATACGTTTGTACTTAGGCTGTTTATCCGACATAAAATTATTTCCTTTCCGGCGTATTGCCGTATAGATTATTAGTTATTATAATAAATAGTATTAACTGAATTTATACCGAACAACGCCTGAGCCCTGCGCGGTACATTGTCATCAATAATTCAGAACTCTTATTCTGCCGAGAACCCTTGCACTCTGCGAAAGTGTAACGAGCTTTTCTGCACAGTCCTTTTCGCTGATTTCTGATGTCGTAAAAGCGAGCTCATCATCGGGCGCACCTTTTCTCGTGAGATATGTCACCGCGCCGAAAAGCTTTTCGATAAGTGCCTTATCCGCGCCGCTTACTCTTATATAATTTTCACATACTATCTTTTCAAAATCGAGTATGAAATCCTGCTCGCTGTCCTCCCAGTAAAGCGACTTGCTGGAGGTGTTCATCTTTACGGCAACCACAACATCGGCTACTACCGCGCTTGCGGTGGGGAGCTTTCCTGCACCCTTGCCGTAAAAAACAACATCACCTGTCGAGTCGCCGCGTACAAGTATAGCGTTGAACACATCGTTTACGCCGGCGAGCTGGCTGTCCTCGTGAATAAATGCGGGGCAGACCATAACGGCAACCTTATCGTCCTCCTGCCTTGCCGCCCAGCCGATAAGCTTTATCGAGCCGCCGAAGCTCTCACAGTACGCCACGTCCTCTGGGGTGATGGCGGTGATGCCCTCGGTGTGGATATTATCGGGATAAACGTGCTTTCCGAAAGCGAGCGACGCTAAGATACAGATTTTTCTGCACGCGTCTATGCCGTCAACATCTGCTGACGGGTCGCGTTCGGCATAGCCGAGCTCCTGCGCGATTTTAAGCGCCTCGTCAAAGCCCATGTTATCTCTTATCATTTTGGTAAGTATAAAGTTTGTAGTGCCGTTGAGTATTCCAGCGATTTCGTCAATCTGGTTTGCGGAAAGGCACTGATGAAGCGGTCGTATTATCGGTATACCGCCGCCTACGCTTGCCTCAAAGAAGAAGTTGACACCCTTTTCGCGTGCGATTTTAAGCAGCTCCGCGCCCTTTTTCGCAACAAGCTCCTTGTTTGAGGTAACTACGCTCTTTCCTGCAAGCAGCGAGGATTTTACAAAGTCGTAGGACGGCTTTATGCCGCCGATAACCTCGACAACAACGCTTATTTCGGGGTCGTTCAGAATAATATTGAAATCCTTTATGAATTTGTCCTTATAGGGGCTGTCTGGAAAATCTCTCAAATCAAGAATATACTTGATATCAAGCTCCTGACCTGCTTTTTTTTCAAGGCTCTGTTTGTTTTTATACAGTACCTCTACCGTTCCGGAGCCTACTACTCCGTAACCAAGAACTGCTATCTTTGCCATACTGACCGGTCCTCCGTTTTTCTTCTGTTCGATTTATACGAATAAAAGTATACCATATTTCGCGCAAAGTTACAAGAGTTTTTTTAACATTTATCAAAAATTGCGGCAGAGCGCACAACGACACGAAAAATCCGGACATATACAAAAGAAATTTTTGAAATATACAAAATCCCTTGCGGCGGATTTACCGCCGCAAGGGGCAGCTTGTCGAAAAAGTGATTTTTCGACAAGCTGTCAGACTTCGAGAAACACGC
>CAMEKZ010000040.1 GCA_945921635.1 uncultured Clostridia bacterium | reverse complement strand
ACTGCAACCGGCACGGCAAAGCTTGCCGAGCTGTAGCCGAACGGCAGCTCGATGCCGTTGTTGTCCGACGCGTAAAGCAGAGCATATCTCAGGCTCATATCCTTAAACACCGAGGACTTTGTATTCATCATTATTCCGTAAACGGCGGTTGAATATTCGTCATAGCTGTAGCCGCGGTCTGCCATTTTCTTGGCGCTCTCGCCCGTCAGCACAATATTCTGAGATGTGCCGTCCAGAAAATCCGACTCAAAGTTTGCGGGCTCGTCAATAAAGAAGTTCAGTCCGAGCGGATAGACCTCGTCATGCTCGCTGTATTTTTCGCTGTATCGTAAAACCAGATTGTTGTTATCGCTGCTCCACTTGTCGTAATTCCAGCTTTTTAGGAAAAACGCGCCGTTTGACGGAGTTGTCTTTGCGGACAGTCCGTACTTTCCTTGAGCGGCAAGAAAGTATTCTTCATTGCACGGCATTGCGGGCGCGGCGGCGAGCAGGGACAGGAACATTGGATTTTGATATTCAAGCTCGATAATCAGCTTGTATTTGCCCTCCGCCTTTACTCCTAGCTTTGAATAATCGGTTATCTCGCCGCTGCTTATCTTTTCGGAATTTTTTATGCAGAAATAATCTGCGGCGTGCGGCGCCCTTGTTTCGGGGAGAAAAAGCCGCGTAAAGCCGTAGACATAATCCTGCGCGGTACAGGGCGCTTCAAACTCGTTTACATCTACCCAGTATCTGTCGTTATTTAATTCAAATGTATATGTAAGTCCGTCATCTGACACCTCATAGCTTTTCGCCCCCGCGCAGGTGATATTTCCGTCGGAATCGGCGCGGAGCAGTCCCTCAAACAAGACGTTTATCAACAAAAACGACTGGCGGTCTTCAGCACACTGCGGGTCAAGGCTGCCGGGGTTTGCCGATATGTCATAGCCGAAGATATACCCCTTTCCGTCATCCTCCTCACAGCCGGTCAGCACAAAAAGTGATAATATAAGCGACAAAGCCGTAAAAAGCGCGATTTTTCGTTTTACTCCCATCACAGCTCCTTCAGTACGACCTTACCCTCTTCAAGAGAGCGCGGACAGTCGATAATACGCTGGTTTCGGCTTCCTTTGAATTTCAGCTCGTAGCTTTTTTCGGCAAGCACAAATCGGCCGTCAACTATTATATCTGCTATCGAGAGCAGATTTTTTATATGCTCGTTTGTCTGTGCCATCTCGCACAGTTTTTCAAACAGATAACCTGTGTATATCATAATGTCGAGCTTTGTGTTGTCCTTCAGCTTTTTGCCGAGCGCATACAAAGGCTCGGGCTGGCAGAAAGGCTCGCCGCCCGAATAGGTAACGCCCCTGAGAAGCGGGTTGCTGATTATGTGTTCGTAGATTTTGTCAGTCTCGGCAAGTCTGCCGCCCTCAAAATCATGCGTTTCGGGGTTGTGGCAGCCCTCGCAGTGATGAGGACAGCCCTGCGTAAAAATCGTGTATCTTATGCCCGGTCCGTCAACAATCGACTCGGACACCGTTCCTGCTATTCTGATTACCATACTATCAATCCTTTATTAAAATCTAAATATTATTATAGCCGTTTCGGCATATAAAATCAATAGTAAATATGTGACATATTTGCGTGATTTTCGTGAGAATTTTTTACTTCGCGGAAATGCTGATAATAAACTGAAGCGGCGGCGGGTCCCCCGTCGCCGCTTCCGGCTTAGTGTAAGTCACACATTATTTTTCAGAATATTTTTTCTTTATGCTGTAAATCGTTGTACCCGCTACACCTGATAATGAAACTGTAACTAATGCAATCCATAAGCCCATATTTTTGATAACGCCTGTATCGGGATTATCGGGTTTTTCCGTAGGATCGGTGCTTTCTCCGGGTGCGGTCGGCTCGCTCGGTTCTTCGGTAGTGCCAGGCTCGGTCGGCTCGCTCGGTTCTTCGGTAGCGCCCGGCTCAGTCGGATCGATCAGCTCTTCGGTAGCGCCCGGAACAGGCTCGGTAGGATTGTCCTCTGTTTGCTTTGTGTAGCCGCATACATCGCAGACATCATCATCTCCGCAATCATGGACTGCCTTGTCAACAATTTCACCGCAGTCGCAGATTTTCCAGTGATTTTCTGCGTTGCTGAGCCAATTGCCGACTCCCGTGTGACCTGTTGCAGAAATCACTGCATCGTCGTGATTGTTTATTACAGAAGTACCTTCTGCATCTTCAAACCAGTCATCACAGCCGTCGCAGGTATAGTATGCCTTGTTGCCTGCTTCGGTGCAGGTGCTCTCCTTTGCGGGGACAAGCGTCAGATTGTGGGTGTGGGCATCATCTTTACGCTGAACATCTACAGTCATGGTGACAGAATAAATGCCCCTGTAGCCATAGTCACCGGTGACTTTCATATATCTGCCCTGTTCATCAGCTTCCATAGTATATTCTCTGTTGTCAAAATCTGTCTTATCGCCTTCCTCAGCAATATCACCGACTACCGTGAATTGATAATCCTTATTTTCCTCATCCTCACGCATAAGTTTGAGCCATGAATTAAGCATTGTTTTAGCTTCTTTTATTGCGTTTGCTTTTGCCGTTTTAAAATTTCCGACAGTAACATCCTCAGGAATAACCGAGCCAAGATCAAAACTCAATTCTTCTTCTGTATCAACATTATGCATGTTAACATTGATCTTTACTTTTATAGATGATTTGTCAACGGAGAGGTCCTTGGTTGTGACATTTATTAATGAACCATACGGATAGGATTTTGCCGTATCTGAGCATACACCGTCTTTTATTGCACAAACGCAAAAACGATATTTTGCAGAACTATCGCTGAGATCTATACTATTCGAGAAATCAAAGCTGCACTCGTCTGTGATGGCTGCATAATCAGAAATATTTGTCCAGCCATCGGAATAACCTCTCTGTAGGTAAACACGATAGTGATCGGCGCCCTCAACAGCGTCCCATTTTGCTGTCTTGCCTTTCCAATATAGAATTGTGGGAACACCGGGGATATCCTCCTCGGGTACATCTTCAAAGTAAACCTCAACAGAGCAAATATCATCGGCTTCAGTATCAGACAATGCCGGAATAGTGACGGTCGTACTGTATTGACCGTCAGTTGTCAGCTCGGGAAGAGGATGCTCGTTTTCGGTAGGTTCGTCCGAACTCTCATAACCATACATATCATTGCCTATCATGAATCCAGACAATTTCTTTCCGGCTTTCGGTATAAATGTAATATCAACAGTATCGGAGTAGGCCTTTCTGTCATAAACAATTTTGTCGCATCTGGCACCGTCAGTCGCGGTAAAAGACTGATGATTTACGATGTTTGCACCGGACTGCAATAAAACTGAACCGTATTCGTCACCGCCTTCAACAGATGTCCATATCATGAACTGATCGTCATCCGGCCATAAAGCAAGATACTCGCTGGCATATACAGTTATAGTAAGATTAGGTTCGGTCACGCCACTCCAGAGAGCATTCGGAGTAAATGATGCAGTGTATATGCCGTTGTTCTCCTCAAGCTCAAGCTCAACACTGTGTTCGTCCGAATAATAATCGTTAATATCAATAAAAACATACGGTATTTCGTTGGCATAATCTTCCGAAGGAGTAAGTATCATGGTGATAGGTTTATTTTCGTCTTCGTAATAATAAAATGTATACGCTTCAGCGTCTATAATATCATCACCGATCTGAAACTTTACATCACCCAAAAACAAATCGCGGTAGTAGAACTGCTTTTCCGAAGCCGCAGAAGCAGTTGCAGGCAGCACAGCGATTGCCATACAGAGCGCTGTCAACAGACAGATAACTCGATTTAAACTATGTTTTATTCTTTTTTTCATAAAAACCTCCGTTTTTTATTTTTCTATGTATCCGCTGATAGGTGAAGCATACATATCATCGGTTACTGACTGATATTTTGAACCCGTATTTTCATCCGAAAAACCGCTATACGCTTTATAAATCTAATTTGTTTCGGCATCATATACACGCTCATAGCCTAAAGCAGCGTTACTCTGCTTCCGGCTTGCGATATTATATAATATATAAAATTTATCATAAACGTGATTAGCCTATAATTGACAACAATATTACCGTTTCATCCCCTCCGCTCTTTTCTTTTAAGTTTATTCTAATTCAATTCCGACACTTTTTCAATATACCCCAAGGATAGAAATACCGAAAACAGCAAAATAGGAGGGGTAGTTTTAGGGTAGTAAGCCCTACACCGCCATAAAGCCGGCTGAAAATCTATTGAAAATCTACTCAAAATGCTGTAAAATAAGGTTATACGAAAAAAGAGGAGTCAGACGAAATGAAAAAAGCAGGAGAACTTAATACCCTATTAAAATCACATACTACCCTTAAAACTAACCTGCAGTGTAGTGTTATTATTGCGTTATGTTTCTTATGGACATCAACCGGTTATCTATCCTGGATGTATCATTTGTTGGATTTTACCGAAGCATCTGCTGTGGATTGGCTCACGGAGGTTATCGGATATTTATTTCAGGCAATAGGAATATTGATATTCAGTCTTTTCCTGAAGCGCAAAACGAACTTTTTTTCAAAGAAGTCGGTATTTATCGCCTGCATAGGAGCAGACTTTGTATTTATGATACTGTCTGTATTACTCAATAATTTACCGTCCATCCTGATTTTTGGATACCTGATGAATCTGTTTCACGGAATCATTGCAGGATTTTATCTCTCCTTACTTACGATGCAGGTAGAGCAGAAATATCGTTCCATCGTATTTGGCGGTGCATACGCCGCATCCAGCATAGCCTCCTGGCTGCTTTCCTTGCCTAATAATTCCGGTTTTCTTCGCTCCGGCTATGCCCTAATCATATACGGCATACTCATCTGCATTACAATCGGGCTGATAATCTCCTGCAAAGAAACTGTCCCTACGGAAAGCATTTCGTTTACGGGTAAAGGAATTTCCGGCGGTACAATAGCTTTAGCCGGACTGACCGTAGCTCTGGTAAGTCTTACCCGAGGGATCGGATTCTACTTCCCTATGGCAGATATTTCATCGGGTATCAGCCTTGAGTTTTCAAGAGCTTTCTATGCAATAGGGCTGATCCTTGCCGGAATTGTGGGAGATAGAAGCAGAAAGTCCGGAGCCGTCTGCTGTCTCGCAGCTTTATTTTTCCCCTTTGCAATGATTGCTTTATCCGATGAAGTTGGCATCAGTATGGTTTTGTGGATTCTCGGATATTGCTTGTTTGGATTTCTTGCTGTATTTCGCGTGGTGTTATTTTCAGATATTGCCCGGACAAATGAAAATTTGCTGTATGTCGCAGGATTCGGATTGATGTTCGGTAGAATAGGCGATGCGGCAGGCAATCTTACCGGCATAATGCTGAATGACAAAATCATTCCCCTTGTAGCGGTGTCCAGTATCTGCTTCGTTGCTACTTTTATTGTTTTCTTCCTGCTTTACAACAAGCTTTATATGCCTGTTTCCCAGTCATTACCAAGTCAGGAAGAACGCCTGAATGAATTTATTGAAAAGCATGAAATCTCTCTACGAGAAACCGAAGTTCTAAATCTGATAAGAGAAGGGGCTACTAACGGCGAAATATCTGCAAAATTGTTCATATCCGAAAACACGGTTAAGTTTCATGTTCGCAACATCTTAAAAAAGACCGGCTGTTCCAACCGTGCAGAACTGCTCGCCGAATTGAATCGGTCGTAACAGGAAAAAGAGAAAACCTTTATAAGAAATCCCGCCCTCCCCGTATTATGCAAACGCACTGACGAGGAGGGCGGTCTTTGTGCGGTGTTGCCTTAAATTGTTCAAAGAATTGCTTATTGTCTGCAATAGCAGCCCGTAACAATACGAGGGTAGCAGATTTTTAATTTTGTTCATCTGCAAAAAACGCTGCAGCTTCCATCCTACATTGGGATAAAGGTTGCAGCGTTTTTGTGTTTCCGGAGTAATGTTGTCAGACAGCATTTTTACCGTTTTGGTATCATTTAATAAAACATTTAATCAGCTGTAATTTTTAAGGTTCGGCAGCTCGTCAAGCGTAATAACATACTTGCTTGCATACGCCTTTTTCAGTATGCTCTTTTCGGTGTACTTTTCGCTGTAGGAGCTTCCGTTTACCGCAAATTCTCCGCCCCATGTGCAGAACCACGCCCACATGGTATTCGTTTCTACAGCCCTGTCAATATCGAATATACAGCCGTTTTCGGTGAGGGCTACTATTTTGTTAGCGCCGCTGTACTCCAGAGCCTCGGTAAACTTTGCCGACTGCGGAGCATAGACCTTCTGACCGGGATAAATGTCCTCTCCTATTATATCAACGTATTCGTCACCCGGATACCAGTCCGCACTCTGACCGTTGAACACCCAGATAAGGTTGTTGCACTTATATGTATAGGTCAGCTGCTCGTAGAGGTATACCCAGAGCTTTTTATACGCGTCTGCGCCCTTTGCTCCCCACCAGAACCAGCCGCCCGACGCCTCGTGGAGCGGTCTCCAGATAACCGGCACACCTGCGTTTTCAAGCTTTTTGAGCTGTGCCGCTATTTCCTTTATATCCGCGTCAAGCAGCTTTTTGCCCTCGCTGTCAGAGCCGTTCATAACCTTTTCTATGTCAAAATCCGAGTTGCGGGTATAAAATCCGCCCCACCAGCGCGGATTTCCCGTGTCGGGGTCGCTTCCGCTTTTGAGATAGCTTGTCGGAGCGTTCCAATGCCAGCAGAAGGTAACAATTCCGCCCTTTTTGTCAAAAGCTATCGCCTTGTCTACTGCGGTTGAGCCGGCACCCAGCGCGGTGCGCGACGGTGTGTAGTCCATCATGTCAAGACCGAGTATTGCGGGATATTTTCCGGTTTCGCCATATATAGCCTTAAATTCTTTTCCGCTGTAGCCGCCGTCGCATACCTGTCCCGAGAGGATAACACTGCCGTAGCTGTCGCAAAGGTATTTGTAAAGGCTCTTGGCTTCGGCTGTGGCATTTTTGTTCACAAGCTCCGCGCTTACATTGTAAACGCTGTCATCTATGCCCTTTGAGGACGAGACCTCTATTTTGTCGAGCTGTATCCAGCCCCACGACTTTGTGATTTTTATCTTATGAGTACCCTCTGAAAGGCTTATGCCCGTGAGGGTGTATTTTCCGAGCGTGCCGTTTGTGCTTTTAAATGTGCCGACCTGCTCGCCGTCGGCAAGCACGTTGTTTTCTTTATCCGAGCCTATACCGCTTGAATATACTGCAATATCGTACAGACCGCCTGCAGGCACGGTAACGGTAAACTCCGCATAAGAGGAGTTGTTTTCAAATTTTTCTACCGCTTTTCCGCCCGAGCTGCCGCTCACGCTTACGACTGACAAATCACGCGACAGAACCGCGTTTTCCGCCTCATATACGGTGGTTTCCATCTTTGCCGGAGTGTTGTCCGCGGGTTTGACTGTAGTGCTTGCAGGCTTTGCCGTTGTGCTTGCGGGTTTTGCCGTTGTGCTTGCGGGCTTTGCCGTTGTGCTTGCAGGCTTAGATGTTGTGCTTGCGGGCTTTGCCGTTGTGCTTGCGGGCTTTGCGGTTGTGCTTGCGGGCTTTGCCGTTGTGCTTGAGGGTTTTGCCGTTGTGCTTGCGGGACTATCTGTTACAGCCGCAGGCTTATCCGTACTTTCACTCTCATCTTTGCTTTGCGGGTCGCCCGAGGAGCTGTCAGCTGTGCTTTCCGAATTTACGGAACTGCTTTCGTCTGCGCTTTCCGATACCGTTTCAGAGCTTTGCGTGCTGTCGGTGCTGTTTTCGGCTGATATAGCGTCCGACACGCCGGACTGCGAGGAGTCACTGCTTACGTCCGGATAGGTTGATGTGTTATTTGCCGAACAACCTAACACCGAAACAGTCAGCGCTATGCAAAGCAAAACCGACATAAGTCTTTTTCTTAGCTTCATTTTTCTTTTCCTTCCGTTTGATGCCGTTCGCGGCAATCAGTTATTAAGTAATTATAACGTAAATTTTCGCCGTTGTCACTACAAATTACTACATTTTTTTCCGATTTGTGAAAATGTATAATTTGCGCCTGTACGAATTAGTAAAGATAGACAAAAAGCGCAAAAGCTACTTGAAAAATTAACCTAAATAGTGCATAATACTAATGTAATCCGTTACACGGATATAACAGTACATTTTACATTACGTCACAACAAGAAGTTGTACTCATAGGAAAGGAACAGGCAATGAAACTAAAAAAAATTACCGCTTTACTCCTCGCGGGCATTATGACCGTCTGCGCGGCGGGCTGCAGTGATAACACAGGCTCGGGCACAGCTTCGGACACAGCGTCAGAGAGCTCCGCTCAGTCCGGCGGTGAAAACAGCACTCCCGATGAAAACGCCACACCCACCGCAAATTTTGAATTCAGTCAGGTAGCCATGGGCGGCGGCGGCTTTGTAAGCGGCGTTTTCGCAACAAGCGAAAACGGTCTGTATTATGCGCGCACCGATGTAGGCGGTGCATATCGCTATGACAGCGAAAAAGAAAAATGGGTATCGCTGTCCTATGATATAAGCGAGGATGACAGAGGTCTGCTCGGTATAGACGGTCTTGCTTTCGGGCAGAGCGACCCGTCAAGGCTGTATCTGCTTGCGGGTACGGAGTATTTCAGCAACGGTATGACCTGTCTGCTGATTTCGGACGACTACGGTCAGACTTTTGAGCGCACCGAGCTTACCGACATGATTAAGGTACACGGAAACGGTATGGGACGCGGAAACGGCGAGCGTATCGCGGTTGACCCTAAGAACAGTGATATAGTATATATCGGCGGCAGAACCGGCGGTATGATAAAATCCACCGACGGCGGCAAGACCTTTGAAGCACTTGACATGGGCACAAATACCTCGACATCAAACGCAAACGGTATATGCAGTATTATAATCGACCCAAATTCGGGTGACGAAAACGGCTGTACCAATATTTACGCGGCAATCTCGCGTATTCAGGAGGATAATATATACAAGTCCACCGACGGCGGCAAGACCTGGACACCCGTAGAGAGCGCGCCCAAGGGACTTATGCCACAGCGCATGAAGCTTAATTCCGACGGTAAAATCCTCATCACCTACGCAAGCGACGAGGGTCCGTGGAACAACAACAGAACCAGCGGCGGAATAAGAATGTATGATATGAAGAGCGGAGAGATGACCGATATTTCTCCCGCCAAAATGTCATTCGGAGATGTTGTTTCCGACCCTGCAAACCCCGACAGAATGGTGGCCTGCACCGAGAATATCTACGTCCCCCAGCCTAACGGCGCATACGGTGACGAGTTCTATGTAACCACCGACGGCGGCAAGAGCTGGACGCTGCTCAACGATGTCATGACTATGTCGGACGGCGGCATATCATGGATTTCGACAAGCTCGATGCACTGGTGCAGTTCCATGTGCATTGACCCCAACGACCCGAATAAAATAATGGTAGTATCTGGTAACGGCATTTTCGGCTGTGACAATATCTGGGACGAAAAACCCGAGTTTTATTTCAAGGCCAAGGGTATCGAAGAAACCGTACCGATGGAGATGGTCAGCATACCGGGCGGTCAGCTCGTAACAGCCATCGGCGACTATGACGGCTTTGCGCAGGACGATGCCGCAGAGTACGGCACAATCCACAACAGCGCGGCAGGCACTATGACAAGCATAGCGGTTGCGGCACAGGCAAAGGATATATGGGTAAAGTGCGGCGGAGACAAGAGTACACACGGCTTCTGGTACACCGAGGACGCAGGCAAGACATGGGTAAACGTTAAAAATTCCCCGCTTGATAATGCTATAGGCTACGCCGGAAGCGTTGCGGTTTCATCAGACGGAAAGACCTTCTACTGGGCACCGGAAAACTCCGTAGATGTTTATTACAGCACCGATAAGGGCGTAACCTGGAACAAGAGCACGGGCGGTATGAGCACTAAGAGAATAATTGCCGACCCCGTAAACCCGGACTATGTATATGCGGCAAGCAGCGGCGCATTCTATGTAAGCAGTGACGGCGGCAAGACATTTGAGCAGAACAACGAGCTCGCGGTGTTCGCTGTATCGCGCCCTGTTGTAGCCCCAGATATTGAGGGCAAGATATATTACTGTGCGATGGGTCTTCAGGTGTCCGAGGATCACGGTAAGACCTTTACAAGAATTGACACCGTTGCCGCTTGTCAGGCGGTTGGTCTCGGCAAGGGCAAGACAGATGATGACCCCTATACAATATTTATCTGGGGCAAGCCGCAGTCAACCGATGAAATCGGTCTTTACTGGTCGGAGGACGAGGGCAAGACCTGGAGCAGAGTAAATGATGACAAGCACCAGTTCGGCGGACCCGGAAACGGCTATTTTGTATACGGTGACTTCAACGTATACGGCAGATGCTATATGAGTACGGTAGGTCTGGGTATGATTTACGCCGATTATAAGGGCTGATAATCGGCTGAAATTAAAATTTGATATGACAAATCCCGGGCGGGTCGCATTTTGCGGCACGTCCGGGATATTTTTGTAAAGCTTTACTCCCTATAAAAATCGCATTTTAAATGTAAACAACTTGCAGATATATCTTGACATAGCGGCAAAGTAGGCGTATAATTCAATATAAATGAAATTTATTGCAACAAAAATTTCACAATTGCATAAATAGGGGGCAGTTTTGTGAAAAAAATCGTATTTCCGCCGATAGGAAAGCGTATAATCAAATCCTCTGTCGGCGTACTGCTTTGCTGGTGCGTGTATCTGCTGCGCGGCAGGAGCGGTATTCCGTTTTATTCAATGCTTGCCGTGCTGTGGTGTATTCAGCCGTATATCGACAAAACCCTGACAATGGCGCTCCAGCGTGCGACTGGCACGCTGATAGGGGCACTATACGGTCTTATCACTATTGTACTGGAGATTTATGTGCTGAAGGTATATGATGAGCCGATAGGATTTCTGATAGTGGGATTGATGATTATACCGGTGATATACACTACCCTGCTTATCAACCGCAAAAACGCGAGCTATTTTTCCTGTGTGGTTTTTCTGTCTATTACAGTAATGCACATGACGGACGAAAATCCGTATATGTTTGTGCTTAACAGGGTACTGGACACGTTTATAGGCATAGCTATCGGCATGGCGGTAAACAGCGCTCGCCTGCCCCGCAGGAGGGTAAAAGACACGCTTTTCACGGCAGAGCTTGACGATATGCTCTCACCGATAAGCGAGCAGCTCACCCCATATTCTAGGGTAGAAATCAACCGTATGCTGGCCGAGGGGCTTAAATTTACGCTTGTGACAATGCGTACACCCGCCGCGCTTATAGAAATACTTTCGGATATAAAGCTCAATCTGCCGGTGATAGTCATGAACGGAGCCGCGCTGTACGATTTTCGGGAAAACAGCTATATCAAAGCATACATCATTTCCGGCGCGGCGTGTGATAATCTCCGAAAGATGGCGGTAGATGCTAAAATGAACGTATTTACAAACGCGCTGTGTGACGATAATCTGGTAATATATTATGACAGGCTCGAAAATGCGGCTGAAAAGCAAATCTACCTTTCAATGAAAAAATCACCCTACCGCAACTATATGAACCGCCGGCCATTACCCGAAGATAGGTGATTTATCTGATGATAGTCGATAAATCCGAAAAAATCACCGCTTTGTATGATACAATGATGCAAAGCGAATACGGAGAGTCGCTTAAAATAATCACTTATCCCTCGCACGATTTCCCAGGCTACAGCTACATAAAGATTTACAATAAAAATGCGGGAAAGCAGAACATGACCGAAATCCTGTGCAATGAATACGGCATAGATAAATGCGTGACAGTCGCCGCGCACGGCTCACGAAGCCTTAATACCATAGCGCATGAGCTGAAAAACAGCTTTAAACCGCTGCGCTTTCTGCCGGATAAATCAAAAAGTGTGTAAGACGATTAGCCGAGAACCGTATAGCCCTGCGCTTCGACAGCCTGCTTTAACACATCATCGGATATTTCCGCGTTCAGCACAAGCTCCGCTGTGCCCTTCTCGTGGCTGACCTCTGCCGATTCTACCTGCGGCAAAGCCTCCAGACACTTCTTCACGGTTGCCTCGCAGTGACCGCACATCATGCCCTCGATTTTTAATGTTTTGTTCATTGGTTTTACCTCCTTTACCTGCTTTGTATGAATTTTTCTGTCCCTCTTGGGGCTTCTGATATTGACTAAATTAAGCCTCAATGCGTTTGTGACTACGCAAAAGCTCGACAGGCTCATAGCCGCCGCGCCGAACATCGGGTTTAACTGCCAGCCGAGCAGCGGTATAAACACTCCCGCGGCAAGCGGGATACCGATAATGTTGTAGATAAACGCCCAGAACAGATTTTCGTGGATATTGGTAAGCGTCCTGCGTGAAAGCCTGATAGCCGCGGGCACGTCCGAAAGCCTGCTCTTCATCAGCACTACATCAGCCGCGTCTATCGCGATATCCGTTCCCGCGCCTATCGCTATGCCGACATCGGCGCGGGTGAGGGCGGGCGCGTCGTTTATACCGTCGCCTACCATAGCCACCCTGCCCCGCTGCTTCAGCTCGCGGATTACGTTTTCCTTTCCGTCGGGCAGTACGCCCGCAATTACCCTGTCTACGCCCGCCTGCTCGCCTATCGCTTTTGCTGTGCGCTCGTTGTCACCGGTCAGCATAACGACATATATGCCCATGTTCTGAAGTTCTTTTACCGCCTGTCTGCTGTCCTCCTTGATGACATCAGCGACGGCGATAACGCCTGTCAGCTTTCCGTCGCGGCTGAAAAACAGCGGTGTCTTACCCTCTCCGGACAGCTTTTCGGCTTTTTCTTTTATCTGCGGCGGGATTTGTGCGGTGCTAGCTATAAAGCTCATATTTCCGCCTGCCAGCACCGAGCCGTTTAATACTCCGCTGACGCCGCTGCCGGTGAGCGCCTTGAAGTCCGACACCTCGTCAGCGGCAAGTCTAAGCTCCTCCGCCTTTTTAAGAATTGCTTTTGCAAGAGGGTGCTCGCTCTTTCTTTCAAGAGAATACGCAAGCTTTAGCAGTTCCTCCTTGCTGACACCGTCACAGGGCACTGTATCGGTAACCTTCGGCTCGCCGCTTGTAATCGTACCGGTTTTGTCAAGCGCGGCGACCGTCACCTTGCCGGTCTGCTCAAGCGAAACCGCAGTCTTGAACAGAATACCGTTCTTTGCGCCTACGCCGTTTCCTACCATTATCGCGACCGGTGTCGCAAGTCCGAGTGCGCACGGACAGCTTATTACAAGCACGGATATGCCCCTCGCAAGTGCGAAGCCCGCACTCTCGCCGAGCAGCAGCCATACTATGAGCGTAACGACAGCAATCGCTATAACCACCGGGACAAACACTCCGGACACCCTGTCCGCCGCCTTTGCTATCGGTGCCTTTGTAGCCGCCGCATCGCTTACCATCTTTATAATCTGCGACAGCGTGGTGTCCTCTCCGACCTTGACCGCCTCACAGCGGATAAATCCCGACTGATTTACGGTAGCAGCCGACACGCTGTCTCCGACCGTCTTATCAACGGGTACGCTCTCACCGGTGAGCGCCGCTTCGTTTACCGCGCTGGCGCCCTCCAGTATCACGCCGTCCGCGGGGATATTTTCGCCCGGGCGGACTACAAAAATATCGCCCTTTTTCACCTGTTCAATCGGGACTGTCTGCTCCGCACCGTCCTTTAGGATAACGGCAGTTTTGGGTTCAAGCCGCATAAGGCTTTTCAGCGCGTCGGTGGTTTTGCCCTTTGAGCGCGCTTCAAGCATCTTGCCCAAGGTGATAAGCGTCAGAATCATCGCGGCGGACTCGAAATAAAACTCGTGCATATAGGACATGACCATATCCATATTGCCCTTTACCTGCGCGTCGGTCATAGCAAACAGGGCGTAAGTGCTATACACAAACGCCGCCCCCGCGCCGAGTGCCACAAGCGTGTCCATATTCGGCGATTTATGCAGTACACTTTTAAAGCCGCTGATAAAGAATTTCTGATTGATAACCATGATGGCAGCGGTAATCAGAAGCTGTACCAGGCCCATAGCCACATGGTTGTCGGTTAAAAAGTCCGGCAGCGGCCATCCCCACATCATGTGACCCATCGAAATATACATCAGCGGGACAAGTAAAACAATCGACGCTATAAGCCTGCGCATAAGCGCTGGGATTTCGCCGTGATCGGACGGCTCGGTGTTATCATGCGCCGTCTTGCTTTGACCGGAGAGCTTTTTTGCACCGTAGCCCGCCTTTTCCACGGCGGCAACTACATCCTTTTCCGATGCAGTACCCTCTACTCCCATCGAATTTGTAAGTAAGCTTACCGAGCACGAGGTCACGCCAGCCACCTTTGACACGGCCTTTTCAACCCGTGTACTGCAAGCGGCGCAGCTCATGCCGGTTACTGAATATTGCTCCATTTTTCAAACTTCCTCCTTATTTCATAAGCTTCTGCAAGGTATCGAGCAGCTCGTCTATAATCTCGTCCTTGCCGTCGCGTATATCGTTTACCACGCAGGTCTTGATGTGATTTGCAAGCAGTTCTTTATTGAACGCGTTGAGCGCGGCATTTACCGCGGCTACCTGGACAAGTATATCGGTGCAGTAGACGTTTTTCTCAACCATGCCGCGTATGCCGCGTATCTGACCCTCGATTCGGTTAAGGCGGTTGATAAGTTTTTTGTATTCCTCGGGTGAGCGCACCTTTACCTTGTGACAACAGCATTTATTTTCATTTTCCATTACGATTTACCTCCGTAAATTATACCCTGTAGGGGTATAATTATTATATACCCTCAAGGGGTATATGTCAAGAGCTTGACACAAGGAATCGTAATTTGTATAATAAAATGTGCTTACAAATACGGATTTATAATGAGATATGAATAGTATCTGAAAAACAAGACAGGCTATTCACACAATACAAAGAGCCGTATTTATAAAGGCTATACGAAAGGTGATGAAACCATGATATTTACGCTATCAGAAGCGGCAGAGCTGAAAAAGGAAATAGCCGATATTCTCGGAATACAGCTTCATTTTCACGACGGCTGCGGCGGACAGTATTTTTCTATTGAAAGCGCAGACGAAACAGCCATGAAGAAAATAACGGAATTTTTTGAAAAGAAGAATCTTCGTGCTGTTTTTTCCAAGGACGGTATGAGCTTTACCGTGGAATAAAAGAATATAAAAAAAGAGGACTTCGGCAAAACGCCGAAGCCCTCAGACTGTCGATAAACCCACGCACCGCAAAAACGCAGTTTTTTCAAATAA
>CAMEKZ010000039.1 GCA_945921635.1 uncultured Clostridia bacterium | reverse complement strand
TTTACTATCTCCGATTACGGCGTAGTGATGGAGCTCGTCTGCGCTGTCATCATAGCCGCGGTCACCTTTGCTATATGTATGGCGGGACTTGCGATAGGCAGAAAGTTCGGCACATGGCTGTCAAACAAGGCGGCAATATTCGGCGGTGTTATCCTCATTCTTATCGGTATTGAGATTTTCGTTACAGGTGTATTTAATATCGGGTAGTACAAAAATCATGTTTTCGGCATAATATAACATTAAAATTAAAACTGTACCGTGCAGATAATCCGTGCGGTGCCATTATGTCGGAGGCTGATATGCGAAACGGTAATTACATTGTAAATTCTCTGGAACTTCACCTTTTAACAGGTGCATAACCGCCGAGGAGCTGCGGCTTTGCGGCGAGTGCCCGCAAAGCGGTGACATACCCGATTTGTTCTGCCGTGTCCGCACCATGAACCAAAGGGCGCTGAAACTGCTTGACGGTCTTATCACGTTCAAGGAGCGTACCTTAAAGTGCGTGCTGGACTGCGAGCTGTTCACGGTAAACTATCCCTTGCTTATCGAGCATATCATAAGAGAGGCAAAGCTGTACAGAAAATACATCTTCACCCTGCAGAAAAACGGCGAAATCAGCCGCAGGATGATGCAGGACACCTCACGATGATATATGTCAAGAAAAATCGAATAAATCACAGAGCTTTGATATTTTCCTCAAGGCTCTCTTTCTTTTCCTGAGCAATTTAAAAATCCTAATTTGCCAATTTCGCCCATATTATCAACAATCCTCATTTTTCGTTGACAAATTGCACTTTACATGGTAAAATAAAACTATATATATCTGTGCGCGGCACAGACCGTTCTGAAAGGACTGCTAAATAAATGAAACGAAAAAAAGTTGACATAATATGGCTTATTATTTCGGTTGCCTGCTTTCTGCTTGTATCGGTAAGCATACTGCTTATGCCGATAGTAAGCACGACAAATCCCGAAACGCTCGGCATAATGCGATATGTACCCGGACTTATGTTCTGGATTTTCCTTGCCGGAGGGATTATCACCCAGATAGTCCTCGCCGTAAGGCGGCGAAAGTGGTTTACGCTGAGCGGTAAAGACCCGAAAACCGGAGAACGGATAGGGCTGATTTCATTTTTCGCCTGTCCCTTGGCAGGGTTTTTCGATGTGATTGCCGCAGTCAGTCTGGTATGCTTCGTGGTTTCGATTTTCATATCGGGCGGCTATTTGGCGCTTGTATTCATGGCGGTGCTGGTGTTCTCATTTTCGATGCACTGCATACTTAACGGAAAAATATACTACCACATTCTTTCACGCGAGGCGTAAGCCCTTTGGATATACATAGTTAAAAAGGAGATTATCATGAAAGCAGTAAATAATCTGAATTTTGCAGGCAAGGTGCTTGCCGTTGTACTTGCAATAGCAATAGTGTTTACCATGATACCCGCGCCGGGTTTGCGCGCGTCTGCGGCGAGCACTAATTCAATTATACTAAAAATCAGAGACAGGGACAGCAACAGCGCTCTAGTGAATGCAGAGGTATCATATACAGTAAACGGTGACGCTGCTACTGTTTACCCCGCTGCATCAGACAGCAGCGGCAATGCCGCGCTTACATCGGCAACAAACCTTTTGTCTAACAGCGAAACGGGCAATATAAACCTTTCTTATACCGTTAAACAGAACGGCTATCTCATCTTATCGGGAAATGATGTGTTTTCATCAGCCGAAACGGCGGATAACAGCAGAACCGTGTACCTGACCGCCCTTTCTGCCCCGACCCTGAAATATACCGGCACCGATTCGGAGTTTACCGTTACCATAACTCCGGCTGTGCCCGAAGGATATACCGTAAGCAAGGTCTATGTTCAGAAAAACACCGAAGCGGCGGCAGAGGTTACTTCCGACGGCTCAGGCTATACCTGCACCATTCCAAGAGCAGAAGCCGTTTCAAGCGCAAACAAGTATTATTTTTATTATGTGCTTAATGATGGCTCGGTATCAAAGACCGCAAAGCTTGATATTACAAAGCCAACCATCACCAGAACAGGAAACAGCAGCAGTACATGGCAAAAGGAAATAACCATTACCGGCACTGTACAAAAAGGAGCATTCAGTGATGGAATTTCCGCTGTATATCTCTCTACGAGCAACAATACAAGCAATACCGGCGCCATACTTCAGACCGTTACCGAATCGCAAATCTCCGAAAACGGCATTTACTCATTTACGATTTCAAACACCGATTTCAGCGGAAATTATTATATCTACTGCAAGGATAAAGAATACAATTTCTCCGATGTTATCACGATGCCGGTTTATCTCGACTGCAAAGCGCCCGCGATAGACACCGCAAACAGCAACGTGTTGAACACGGTTAACGCAAGCGGCTGGACAAAGGATTACCTGACCGTAAAAATCACCGCGGCAGATACAGATACCGGCTACCAGTCGGGCATAAACGCTTTTTATTACAAAACCGATGATGCTGATTACAAAACGGTTTCAACCTCCTATTGGACAAATAACAACGATGGTACTTATACCATTAAGCTAAGCAATATATCCGAGTATCAAGGCTCGATTTCATTCTATTGTGAAGATAAAGCAGGAAACCGGAGCAATGAATTTACGGTAAACGATTTAAAAATCGATACCATAGCTCCTACCATAACCGATTTTTCATTTACCACCTCCAATTGGACAAATGAGGGTATAACTATCACAGGTACCGCGGCTGATGCTTTTTCGGATATAAAGAGGGTATATTACACAAAGAGCGGTAACGCTGGCGAAAACGATATTACAGGGGAGCTTTCTGTCGGCGGCACATTTACTATTAACATACCCGCGCAGAATTTTAAGGGTACATACACGGTTTACTGTGTTGATAATGCAGACAATGTATATTCACGCACGGCTTCGGTGCAGATGGATATACAAAAAGGACGGGTAATTACAGCGGTTGCTTCGCCTGCGGGTGAGTGGACAAACGGCTCTGTAACCATTACGGGTGAGGTAAAGGACGATACCGAAACCGCTTCCGATGCAGTTTCCGGAATAAAAACCGTACATTATTATAAAACAGCCGAGGGCAGAAGCACGGCAAAATATGTAAATGTCTCTTCATCGGGCAGCTATACCATCACTCTGCCCGCAGATGACTATAAGGGAACCTATTCGCTTTACTGCACCGACTACGCGGGAAATATTTCCGAATTGCCGGATATTTCGACAGCCGAGATTTGGCAGGACAAAACCAAGCCCGAAATAGAGTCGGTAAGCGTAGCATATAACGGCACCGCTGCAGGAACCTTTACCGTCACGGTAAAGGCTGAGGATTTGCGCGGAACGTCGGCTACCGATGACAGCGCAGTATCCGGTATTTCCGCGCTTCGCTACAGCGCAAGCAGCAATATGAGCAATTATACACAGCTTGAAGTTGACGATGTGGTTTATAATGATGCAGAAAAGACCTACACCTTTACGATTGACGCTGAAAGCTATAAAACCACCTACGGCTCATCGGTAACCAACATCTACTACAGCAAGCTCTACGTCTGCACAGTTGACAAGGCGGGAAACGTGTCCGATACTGCGAATTCCGATTTAAAGCTTGATACGACTGCACCGGAAATAACAAGTGCTGCACCCAGCACTTCCGGCTGGACGGGCGCATATCTGACAATTAAAGCAAGCTTCAGCGACCCAGCTTCCTCTTCCGCCACAACGGACGCTTTGATTTCCGGAGTGAAGTCTGTATACTGCGTAAGATCGGACGGCGTGGGCGAAACCTACAAGTTTGATGTGCCTGCGGATAATGACGGTACATATACCTTTACTATCCCCGCACAGACCTATGAGGGAAATTATTATGTATACTGTGATGATTATGCGGGAAATGAATCCGATAATTACGAGGTATATGTAAAAATGGACACGACAAGACCGGTTATTGAGTATACAGCGGAGCCGTCCGACTGGACAAATACACAGGTTATAATAAGCGGCAAGGTGACCGATGCCCATTCCGGCGTAAAAAGCCTTAAATACATAAGGGGCAGCGGGCTCAGCGGCGGCGAGTTTGAAAACTGTATACTTGACAGTGAAGGAAATTTCAGCATTACCGTCCCCGCAGAGAACTTTAACGGACAGTATCTCCTGTTAGCTACTGATAAGGTTGAAAATGATAAAAACGAATATGTCAATGTATATATTGACGTAACAACTCCTAAGGTTGTATCCGCAGAGGCTGATGAAACCGACTGGACAAACGAAAATATAGCCATCAGCGGAGAAGTAAGCGATAATCTGTCGGGCGTAAAGACGGTTTATCTCTACAAAGGAACCGACCTTGAAAACTACGTTGACAGCGTTACGCTTTCCGATGAACAAACCGAGTATTCATTTACCGTAAGCGCACAGGACTATAACGGAAATTACACCGTATACTGCGTTGATAAAGCGGGCAATAAATCTGCGGCGGCGGACAGCAAGACCGTCAGCGTGAAGATGGATGTTACAGAGCCCGAAATCAGCGAATGTGAGGTTGATAATTCAGACTGGACAAACCGGGGCGTTACAATAACCGGTAAAGCGGGTGACATTACCCCCGCCGGCATGACTTCTTCCGTCGTATCTGGACTTTACAAGGTTTACATAAGACAATGCGTTGAAGGTGCGCCCGAAGAAGAGGTCAGCTTCACATCAAACGGCTCGTTTACCTACAATATCGCACCACAGAACTTCAACGGCCGATATGAGATTTACGCGGAAGATAACGCAGGAAACTATTCTGAGTCAAAATTTGTCAGCGTACTTATGGATACCGAGCGCTGTATAGTAAATACCGCCGAAGCAAGCTCCGAGGACTGGACAAACGGCGCGGTGATTATAAACGGAAAGGTCTCCGATGTACAGGCTGAGGGCGCGGATATAAGCTCCGTGTCAGGTGTAGACAAGGTATACTATAAGCAAGGCGAAGACGGTACTGAAACCGAGATAACCACCTTCAGCAAGGAAAACGGCGAGTACTCCTTTGCAATCAACAAGCAGGACTATGAGGGTGACTTTATCATCTACTGCAAGGACACGGCAGGAAATATCTCCCTCGAAACAACCATATCGGTAAAGATGGATAAAACCGCGCCCGCCGTTGACAGCGCAAGCGCGTCTCCCGACACCTGGACAAACGGAGAAGTGACAATCAGCGGCAAGGTAAGCGATGCCCTTTCGGGTGTAAAGCAGGTGTACTGCGCCAAGGACGGAGACACAAAGATGGATGTCTTTGTAATAACGGACGAAAACCCCGACGGCTCGTTCAGCTTTACTATCCCCGCACAGCAGTACGAGGGTGATTATCAGATTTACTGCGTGGATTATGCGGGCAACACTTCCGAAATAAAAACAGTCGGCGTGAAGATGGATAACGGCACGCCCGACCGCACTGTAACCTACAGCGACGCGGTTATTCTCGATAACGAGACAGGCGCACAGCTTGAAGACTTTTCCGAGGGTGACGATGTAACCCTTTACTACAGCGACGAGGCGGTTATTACTTTTACTCTTAAAGAAAAATTCTTCAACAGCGCCGCTTGCACAGTAAAGGTAAACGGCACAGCGGTAAACAATGTCACATGGGACGAGCCGGACGAAAACGGTGAAATAACCGGAACGCTGACTCTGAGCGAAAACGGTGACTATACTGTTACCTTTGACTATACCGATAATGCGGGAAATGCCATGGAGCAGTACGCTTCACCGAAAATATCGGTAGATGACACCGCGCCTGTCATAAACGTAGAATTTAGCAGCGACAAAGCGCCCGTAAACGAAAAGTACTACAGCTGCGACCGCACCGCGACAATTACCGTAACCGAGCATAATTTCATCGCGGCTTTGGTAACCGCACAGGTGTCTGCGGTTGATATAAACGGAAATAGGATAACTATAACCGACAATTTTGCGGAATATCTCAAAAATGACGATAACTGGACGCACAGCGGCGACACCCATACGGCAAAAATAGTATTCAAGGACGATGCAAATTACAGCTTTAGCCTGAATATGGCCGACATAGCCGGAAATGCGGCTGACAGCTATACCTCGGACGGCTTTACTGTTGACAAGACAAAGCCCGCCGCAAATGATATATCCATTACTTATTCAACCCCGCTGAATACGGCACAGCAGATAATAAGCGCGCTGACCTTCGGCTATTATAAGAATGATGTTACCATAACCGTGACCGCACGCGACAACATTTCGGGTATTGATGGCTTTAAGCTTTCCTACACAAAGCAGGAGGGTGCAAGCAGCATAAATGTCGATAAATTCATGACCTCGCTGAGCGTGGAACAGAGCAGCACCGATAAGGGAATATACACGGCTACTTACAAGCTCACCGCTTCGCAGGCAGAGCAGTACAGAGGCTATATCTCCGTTACGGCTACCGACATGGCGGGTCTTGTAAGCGATGAAAAATCCGACAGCGGCAGAATAAACGTAGTTGATAATATCGCACCCGAGCTTGGAGAGGTAGTCTATGCCGAACCCGACGCAATAATTGATGCAGACAAAAACAAGCAGGACACCTTTGAGCAGGACGATGAAGATGTGACTATCTACTACAGCGATTATGCCCTTGTTTCTTTCAGAATAAAAGAGGCCAACTTCTACCCGGAGGACGTAAAAATAGCGCTTGTAAAGGACGGGGTAAACGGCATAATTACACCCGAGGTCGAGTGGGCTAACAACGGTGATATTTACACCGGCAGCTTTGCGATAAGAGAAAGCGGCGACTACAGCTTTACCGTAAGCTATACCGACCGCTCGACAAACGAAATGACCTCGTACAGCTCGCCGAAAATCGCGGTTGACAGCGACAAGCCCGTGATAAGTGTTGAGTACGACCCCGTGATTGATGCAGATGCCGAAGATGTATTTACATCACAGACGCAGAAGGTAACTATCACGGTAATCGAGCACAATTTTGACGCCGCAGACGTCGAAATGGAAGAATGTGTTCGTGATTTGCTTTTAAACGAAATCGAAACGGACGATTATTCATCGTATATCAAGAATAATGATAAATGGCAGCATGACGGAGATAAGCATACCTTTGTGTTCAAGCTGACGGGTGACGCATACTATGATTTTGCCATAGACTATAAGGACGTATGCGGCAATGAGTCTGATGGCTATGCTTCACCAACAATCTGCGTAGACACATCTGCGCCTGACACGGCGGATATTACGATTTCCTACAGCTCGCCTATAGACCCTATAGCGGCGTTTATAAACAACGTAACCTTCGGATTTTACAGCTATGATAACCCCGTGACGGTTAAGGTTACCGCAAAGGACAACGACTCGGGTATCAGCTGCATAAACTGGGAATACAACAGAAAAGACGGCGCGTCCGACATCAATCTGGAGAATTTAAGCGGCTCGCTGCCCGCGGGCGAATGTGACGAAAACGGCGTATATACCGCAAGCTTTACACTCCCCGCAGAATATGCGGACAGCCTGCTCGGAAACATCTCGGTTACCGCCGAAAACAAGACGGGTCTTGAAAGCAATATTAAGACCGACAGCGGAAATGTAATCGTAGTGGACAGCATTTCTCCGACGCTGAGCGCAAGCTACGGTGACGTGATGATTGTTGATAACACTACCGGCGAGCGGCTCAATTCATTTGAAAACGGTGACGATGTGACGCTGTACGCAAAGCAAAGCACGAATGTTGTGCTTACTGTCACCGAGGCTAATTTCTTTGCATCGGATATGACAGTAAAGCTGAACGGCAAAAAGCAGACCAACCTTTTGTGGATAGACCTCGGAAATGACCGCTACAGCGCGAAAATAACCCTTGGCACCAACGGAGAGTACGTTATTTCCGCTGAGTACACCGACCGCTCGCGCAACGAGATGGAGGAGTACACCTCACCGAAAATCGTATACGATGAGAATATGGCGTACTGCACCTTTGAGTTTACCGACGAAAAAGAGCCGGCAAACCAAAAGTACTATACCAAGCCCAGAACCGCGCTTATCACGGTTGTTGAACAAAACTTCCGCGCTGAGGACGTAAATCTTAATATCGCGGCAACGGATATTCTCGGCAACCCGATAACGCTCAGTACAGACTATGCCGCATATCTCGCGGATGATGAAAACTGGACGCATGACGGCGATACCCATACCGCTGAAATAACAATCAGCGAAGACGGCAACTACACCTTCGGCGTAACCTACAATGACTTTATCTCGGATTCGTCCGTCGGACAGACGCCGGCAGAGTTCACAATAGACTCTACTGCGCCCAAGGCGGGTGACATAACGGTTGAGTTTTCAAAGGAGCTTAATTTTGCCGAGGAAATATTGAATGCTGTGACCTTCGGATATTATTACTATCATAAGGAAACAACCGTAACGGTAACGGCTTCTGATAATATATCCGGCATTGACTATATCGAGTGGTCGTACATAAGAGAAAATGGCGCGTCGGATATAAACTACAAAGAAGTCTTTGGAAGAACCAACAAGGCGGAAAAGGGCGCAGACGGCAGATACACCGCGTCATTTACTATCACCGCTTACCCTTCCGGCCAGTACCGCGGCTCGATAGCCGTGCAGGCGGTAAATATGGCGGGACTTGAAAGCAGCCCTGTGTCCGATGAGAACAAAATCATAGTGGTGGATAATATTTCACCCGAGTATGAAGTAACACTCGGCACGCCCGACAAAATTGTGGATAACACAACAGGCAATATCGTTGACAATTATTCGGAGGACAGCGATGTAACACTGTATTATTCCGATAAGGCAACAGCGGTATTTACCATAAACGAAGCTAATTTCTACCCTGATGACGTGGTAATAAAGGTAAGCGGCGAAAGCACCGACCTCACAGTCTGGAAAAAGCTAAACGCAGATGTATGGACAGGTACGTTAGAGCTTAGCAATCATGGCATATATACAATAGATATGAGCTATACCGACCGCTCGGGCAACAGCGCCGAAAGCTATACCTCGCCTTCTATCAAGGTTGGCACACCTGCACCGGCTGTAGAAGTAATACTCCCGCATAATGACGGCAGGTACGAGGATTATTACAGCGAGGACTGCACGGTTCAGCTGAAAATAACAACCGACAATTTTAAAGCCGAAAACATCGATGTGCAGCTCTCCGCAAAGACGCTTAGCGGGGCTGATGTGCCTTGTGACGCGGCGGACTATATCAAAGACAAGGATAACTGGACCCGCACGGGTAGCGTCTATAACTGCTTCGTTACCTTAAACGGTGACGCGGTTTACAGGCTCAGCTTAAAGTATACTGATGATTATACCGACAAGTATGATGAAGCCGATACCGGTTACTTTACGGTTGATACGACCGCACCGAGCGCAGACTCGATAAAGATTGAGTACAACAGCGAGCTCAACTTCTTTGAGCAGATAATAAACGGCATCACCTTCGGTGAATACTATGCAAACTCCGAGGTCAGCGTAAAGGTGACCGTAACCGCCTTTGATGATGTATCTCCTGTTGATACCATCGAGCTGTCATACGATGTCAGCCGCACGGATAAGGCGAGAGCGGGAGCAGAGCCGAGGAGCGAAACAAAACAAGCAGTCGTGGATAATGACGGCAACTATTACGCAGTATTCAGCCTGCCGCGCGCCGAGTTCAACGGCTATATCACAGAGCTTTACGCTTCTGCTACGAATATGGCGGGACTTACAAGCGAGAAGAAGGCGGGCAGCATCTCAGTCTGCATGGACAACACCACTCCCGAAAATCTAAGTATCTCCTACAGCGACAGCGTTGCAGATGATACGGTAGACGGTGATAAGTACAGCTACTACAACAAGCCCGTGACCGTGACATTATCCGCAAGCGACGCATTGTCCGGAATATCGCACCTTATCTACAGCTTTGCGGCGGATAACGGTGACAGCATACCGGACACGGTGATAGATGGCGACAATATTACATTTAATGGCAGCACAGCAATTGCCGCATTTACTCTCCCAGTAGTAAACGCAAGCGGAATAGTTACGCTTACCGCGGTTGATAAAGCAGGAAACAGCGCAAAAATCAGCTCCGATATTCATATTGTTGTTGACGATACCGCGCCGGAAATCACCGTGACGTATACAAAGCCTGACGGCGAAAAGGACGGCGTACCGCAATTCGACGGCCCCGTAAACGGCACAATCGTTATCAAGGAGAATAACTTTGATAAAAACGATGTCAAAGTAACGCTCCATAAGGACGGCGGCTCGGTAGAAATAACTCCCGAGTGGACGGACGGAGAGGGCAACACCCACATCGGCAGATTTACGATAAGCGAGAGCGGAGATTACACCGTGTCGGTAACCTATACCGATAAATCGGGCAACGTTATGCCCGCGTACACTTCCGAGCCTATGCGCGTCGAAATATCCGATACTCCCGATACATCATCAGATGACAGCTCGGGCACTTCTTCGGGTGACAGCTCAAACACTTCATCAGGTGATAACTCGAATACTTCATCGGGCGATAACTCGAACACTTCATCGGGCGATAACTCGAACACTTCATCGGGTGATAACTCGGGCACTCCATCGGGCGATAACTCGGGCACTCCATCGGGCGATAACTCGGGCACTCCATCGGGTGACAGCGGAAACACTACAGACCCCGATACTTCGGACAGCTCCGATGTTGACCCTGGAAACAGCAATATGCCTACGGGCGTACAGCTTGCGGTGCTGCCCGCAATCCTTGCGGCGTCAGCGTTTGCCGCAGCGGGAATAAACATTTTCCGCAGAAGAAAAGATAAATAAGGTGTTAAACAATGACAGCCGCCGCTGTGTGACAGCGGCGGCTGTTATATGTCCATAATTTTACCGCCGTGAAGCTTCACGGCGGTAATCGTAATTATTCAAGAAATGCCTTAATATTGTCAAGCGCCTTTCCGGCAGCAAGTCTGCCTGTCTGATATACCCTCTCCAGCTTGTCAGGATTATGCTCCGTTCTGCCTATTTCAAGCGCCTTTTCGGGACGTATCACAAGTATATCTCCCGATTTTTCCTTCTGCTCGATATATTTTATCGTTTCGTTGTACATGATATGGCGGTCGGCTAAGGCTTTTATTACGGCAGGGTATTTTTTGAGCGAAATTTTCAGCGGGAGCATGAGTTTGTTTTTACCCTTTACATAGCCGCGCGGCTGGGTCAGCACCACGATATTGCGGCCATAGCCTATGCTTTCAAAGTATTTGAGCGGTATCGAGTCGGATATTCCGCCGTCAAGCAGACAGTACCCGTCAAGCTCCACAATCCTTGACGCAAGCGGCATGGACGCCGAGGCGCGAAGCCACTCCATGTCGGCATAATCTGCGTTTTCGAGCCTTTTATACACAGGCTTTCCGCTTACTATATCGGTGCATACGGTGTAAAACTCCATCGGGCTTTGACGGAAGGTATCGCAGTCGAATATATCCAGCTTTTCGGGCATCTCGTGATAGCAGAAGTCCGCACCGTACATATCTCCGGTCTTTATCAGCGAGCGTATACTGCAATACCGCTTGTCGCGGCAGTATTTTTTGTTGTAGCGTATTACCCGCCCGGGCTGATTTGACTTATAGTTGCAGCCGAACGCAGCGCCCGCAGATACGCCTATCGCACCGTCAAATTTTATACCGTTTTCCATCATTACATCTATGACCCCCGCGGTGAACATACCGCGCATGGCACCGCCCTCTAAAATCAGACCCGTTTTCATATAGTACCGCCTTTTCTTTTAAATCACAGAAAAATTTTAGCACAAATTTTTAAATCCGTCAACCGATTTGCTTTTTCTGCACAGTTTTCATCTGTTAAAGGTTGACATTTAGCTTAAAAAGTCTTATACTGAAAATCAGTAAAAGGCTATACAATAGCGAAAGGACAGTAAAATATGAAATCCTTACAGGAAATAATCGATGAGAGCAATTCCATAGTATTTTTCGGCGGGGCAGGGGTATCTACCGAGAGCGGCATACCCGATTTTCGCTCGGTGGACGGGCTGTACAATCAGAAATACGACGTACCGCCCGAGGTAATATTAAGCCACGACTATTTTATGAGCCACGCCGACAGCTTTTACAAATTCTACCGCGACAAGATGCTGTGCCTTGACGCAAAGCCAAACGCTGCGCACCTAAAGCTCGCCGAGCTTGAAAAAGCGGGAAAGCTCACGGCGGTGGTCACCCAGAACATAGACGGACTTCACACCGCGGCAGGAAGCAAAACGGTCTACGAGCTTCACGGCAGCATACACAGAAACTACTGCATGAAATGTCACAAATTTTTTTCAGCACAGGATATACTCGGCTTTGACGGCGTACCGCACTGCGACTGCGGCGGTATCATAAAGCCCGATGTCGTGCTGTACGGAGAAAAACTCGATGACGCTACGGTGGACGGCGCGCTCGCCGCAATCTCCTCCTGCGACACGCTGATTATAGCTGGCACATCTATGACGGTATATCCTGCGGCAGGCTTCGTGCGGTACTTTAAAGGCAAAAACCTCGTGCTGATAAACCGTGACGAAACAGCTTACGATAAAAATGCCGACCTTGTGATACACGACAAGGTCGGACAGGTGCTGTCAAGGCTGAATATAAAAATAGAGCGCAGCAGCATGAAAAACAGGCAGTAATCATTCTCCCTCAAATACCAGTCCCCCGTCCGCGCGGCACTTATCCATGATTTTCATGGTTGCCGCGGTATGCGACAGGGGATTTATTCTGCTCTCCATCAGTCCCTCGGCAAGACAGCTTTGCACCTCGATAATCTCGTATTCGTAGCCGTTTTTGATATGCGGGCAGTTATAATGCTCGACGAGATTTCCCTCGTCATCGTACAGCATCACATCACAGGTGCAGAAAAACCAGTTGCCGAAGCGTATCCTGCCCTTTTCGCCTATGACAAACGCCGTGTTTTCGTTTTCCATGTCAAAGCCGGCGCATATATCAGCGTAGCCGTTTTCATACCGCAGTACAAGCGACAAATCAAAGTCCACGCCGCTCTTTCCGATATACATATCGCTGATTATTTCCCTCGGCGAATAGCCGAGAAACTCGCAGGCAAAGGTGATAGGGTAGACCCCGAGGTCTAAAAGGCACCCGCCGCCGAGCGAGCTTTTAAACAGCCTGTCCTCGGCGTTAAACGGGCAGAGGTTGGAAAACTCCGCTTTTACCGCCCTTACACTTCCTATCCTGCCCGACTGCACCCACTCCTTTGCTTTTCTGAATGCGGGGAGAAACTTCATCCACATTGCCTCCATGAAAAACACGTTGTTTGCGCGGGCTAAATCCATAAGCTCGGCCAGCTGCCTGCCGTTTAGGGTTATCGTTTTTTCGCAAAGCACGTTTTTCCCCGCCGACAGGCACATCTTCGCCTGCTCATAGTGCTGTGCCATCGGGGAGGCTATATAGATTACATCTACGTTTTTATCCTCGGCGAGAGCCGCATAGCTGCCGTAGTATTTCTGTGCGCCGTGCTTTACGGCAAAATCCCTTGCGCGCTGCTCATCGCGTGACGCAACCGCGTACAGTTCTGCGCTGTCTACAGCGGACAGCGCGTCCGCAAAGGTTGAAGCTATCCTGCCGGGAGCGATTATACCCCAGTTTGTCTTGTTCATCTCGTGTTCTCCTTGATTTTGATATGTGAAAAAACTCTGCCGATACGCAGATACCGTATCGGCAGAATTTATATTGCGAAACGTGAAAACGTCAGTAGCGGTTATCAGTTGTCCGACGGCTCAAGTACGGCGTAGTTTCCGTCATCTCGCTTGTAGACAACATTCGTCTCGCCGGTGTCGCCGTTTTTGAACATGAAGAAGCTGTGACCGAGCATATTCATCTGTAAAATTGCTTCATCAACATTCATCGGACGGAGCTTGAACTTCTTGTGCTTTACTACCTCAAAGTCAACCTGCTCCTCAACTATATCGTCAAAGGTTTCCTTAAACGTGCTGTGAAGCTGTTTTTCAACCTTTGTCTTGTTTTTGCGTATCTGTCTGATTATGCGGTCGAGGCAGGCGTCAAAGGCGTCGTTTTTATCCGCAGCCTTCTGCTCGGCTCTGAAAATAAAGCCGCCGGCTTTTACGGTAACCTCTGCCGTAATCATGTTTTTCTGCTCAGAGAGAGTGATTTTGCACTCGGCGTCGTCCGAGAAGAATTTATCGAGCTTTGCGGCTGTCTTTTTCTCGGCATATTCGGTAAACGCCTGATTTACCTGGATTTTCTTTGCAGTGATGTTCATTCTCATATTCTGAATCATTCCTTTCGCGGCTGTGACGGTATGTATGCGGTATGCGCCGTGCAAAGCCGTACAGCTGTATTATGCGGACAAAACAACTGCACAGATTTTTTTCGTAAAAAACGTCAAATTCTGTATGCAGTCTTTTGTCTATATACAGTATAGCATATTTAGATGAATTATACAAGTCCTTTTTCAAATTTTTCCGTGATTTTATGCAAATCGTCTATAATTTTTCATGCAAATGTCACAAAAAAGCAACTGCCCGATTAGGCGTTTGGCTATTTTTTTACCTAAAACTCTCATTTTGAGCATATTTATATTGACTATTTCCCAAATAAATGTTAAAATAAAGAAAAACAACTTTTAGGCTGTTTTGAGAAAGGATGAGCTTATGAAAATCAGTAAAAAACACCTGCTGAAGCCGGTTGTTTTTTCGGCGGTAATAGGCACTCTCGCAGTCGCTGCTTCGGTCGCGGTGTATGCGGAAGGCTTACCCGAAAAATACAGCGCGGTTGACAAAGGCTATATTACATCGGTCAAAGATCAGGGTAAATGGGGCGTTTGCTGGGCGTTTTCTTCTACGTCCGCGGCAGAGTCCTCTCTTATCAAGGAGTACGGAGACATCTACAATAATACCAACTTGGACATATCGGAAAATCTGAATACCTACTTCATCACCCACCCCACAACATACGGTCATATCTGTATGTCGCCCGATACATACGTTTATAATTATTCTCCCGACACCCAGTATCTTCAGGGCTGTAATTTCAAGACGGTTGCGACCATGCAGATGAACTGGATAGGTCCGTACCTTGAGGATCCAAATTATCCGTACAATTCCACGGGCGACCCTACTATCGCAAGCAAGGAGTTTACCAAGGAAGAGTACCTTGCTATGAGAGATTCCGGATTTGCTCACTTGACCGACTATACTCAGATAGACGGCCTTGCAAGCGAGAATATCGACAGCGTAAAGCAGCTTATTTTAGACAACGGAGCTGTTGCCGCAAGCTATTATGATGGAGATGAGGCAGGCGGAGAAAAGCTAAAGTACAGAAGCGCCGACGGTTGCTATTATTACTGCTATGACTACGGCGACCTTGTTGACACAAACGGAAACAAAGTTATACTTACAAATCACGGTATATCTATCGTCGGTTGGGATGACACGATGCCCGCTTCAAAATTCGGCGAGAGCGGAACCGAGCCTTCGGGCGACGGCGCGTGGCTGATAAAGAACAGCTGGGGCACATCAGCCGGTGCTGATGGCTATTTCTGGCTGTCATATTATGACAACACGCTCAGCGGCATTGCTTCATTCAATTATGCGCTTTCGGGTGATGATGATTATTACGAAAACCTTTACAGCTATGA